>JAGLFI010000001.1 GCA_023144585.1 Desulfobacula sp.
AATTATTATTTATTTCTGCAAGAGGCTCATATTAATGATTTTTTCCCTTTCCCAACAAAACAGCTGTTTTCCTTTGTAAAGAAAAAAATGTTTCGCAAAGATACACCCCATGAGGGAACGTACAGCTTTATGAACCTGATAAAAAAATACTCGAAATTTAAATCAGACACAAAAGTTGAAAACAAGGCATCCTGGAAAGATACCGCTGCCCTGATTTATACCGGCGGAACCACGGGTGTCAGCAAGGGGGCTGAATTAACCCATGCCAACCTGTCTTCTGTTGTGCAACAGTTCAGTGCCTGGTTCCCGGAAATTGGGTTTGGTGATTCTGAACGAATCCTTGGTATGTATCCCATTTTTCATTCCGCAGGGTATTTTGTCAGCCAGAATCTGCCCATCTGGAATGCCTGGTCTGTTGTGCTGGTGCCCCGCCCGGATCCGGTTGTTATTTGTAATATGCTCAAAAAATTCAAACCCACTTTTCTCCCCGGTGTTCCCACCATTTTTGTGGGTCTATTGAACCACAAACTCTTTAGAAATATGGACCTTTCATTTGTTAAAGGGTATTTCGGAGGGGCTGCGCCTTTAGCAGAGGATACTCTTAACCAACTTAAAAAAATTCACGATGCTGTCATTAATGATGTTTACGGGTGCAACTGAGAATACAGCATTTGCCACCTGTATTCCCTGGAAGGGAAAAGTAAAAATCGGCACAGCGGGCGTGCCTTTGCCCAACACTGATATTAAAATTGTCGATTTTGAAACAGGGACCATTGAACTTGAAGCAGGCAAAGAAGGTGAGGTCTGTATCAAGGGTCCCCAGGTCATGAAAGGGTATTATAAAAAGCCGGAAGAGACGGCTGGTTCTATCTGGGGGATATCGGCACTATGAATGAAGAGGGCTATTTAACCATTGTGGATCGAAAATCTGATATGATCATTGCCGGTGGCTTTAATATTTACCCCCAGGAGATTGATGAAGTATTGATGGGACACCCAAAAATCCTTGAGGCCTGCACTATTGGTGTTAAGGATTCCTATCGGGGCGAAACCGTCAAGGCCTATGTGGTTCTCATGCCGCAAAAAAATCTGTCTGAAAAAGAATTGATTGAGTATTGCAGAGAAAACCTTGCTGCTTACAAGGCCCCTCGCAGCATTGTTTTTATCGAGGGATTGCCCAAATCGGCTGTGGGTAAAATACTGAGACGGGAAATCAAGCGCATTGATGAAGAACAAGCCACTAAAGAGTCTTAATCACCTTTGTCGGACAGGAGATTCTATCGAGTATGCCCATATTCAAGGGGCATATCCTTTTTACCTGCCTTTAAAAACAGGTTTCCGTTTCTCCATTAATGCTGTTATAGCCTCCATCAGATCTTCATTAATGAGTTGTGCCGCATTTTTTTGAGCAACATATTCAAGGCTTGCCTGAATTGTGTTTTCACGGGTAAATCGCATGGTATCTTTGGCGCCCATCACTGTAAGTGGTGAATTATCAGCTATTTCACAAGCTAATTTTTGAGCAGCCTCAAACAATTTTTCCGATGTTTCGTACATATGTGTAATCAGCCCCAAGTCAAGCGCTTTGGTGGCGCTAAAATCCTGACCTGTAAAAATGAGTTCCCTGGCCCAGGGCTCACCCACAATATCCGGCAGGCGCTGAATTGTTCCAAGATCTGCAATTACGCCCAGTTTGGTTTCACGTACTGAAAAAATGGTTTCTTTTGACGCAAGACGAATATCACATGCACAAATAAGATCTACCCCTCCACCGATGCAATGACCGTGGATCGCACAAATAACCGGTTTACGGCATTGTATGATAGCGGTATTGCTCAGTTGCCCCTTTAAAATAACCCTGCGTAAGTTTTCTCTTGAATCCGCTCCTGTGGATTGTGCCAGCCCTGCCAGAGACATCAGGTCAATACCGGCTGTAAAACTTTTGCCTTTACCTTTTATAATGGCGACTCTAATTTGAGAGTCCTCATCAAGATCGGCAAACACCTCGACCATCTGCAAAAAAAAATCAAATGTCATGGCGTTTCGTTTTTCCGGGTTATCTAAAATTACCCAGGCAATGTGCCCTTCTTTTTTAATTTTTATTGGTTTAACCTTCATTGGTTTTGACTCTGCCATTTGAATCGCTCCCTTGGATTTATTATAAAATAAACAAATTGACTATATTCAAGTCAAAATTCTTGTCAAGGAAAATTATTGTGATCTTGCATATCAATAACTGTGCCGGGCAAACCTGGCAATAATGGGATTGTGATCTGAAAACGATTTGCAGTCAAGGGCCTGGCTATCAACCGGGATCAGATTTTTCGTATAAACCCGGTCCAACTGGAATCCAAACCATTGCTTGATATGCCCGGAATACCTGGACCGGACATGTTTTAGATCCAGGGACCGGGCAAATTCATCTAATACTCTTTTCCGAGTCCTTCGCCAGCAGTTAAAAACCCCTGCCAGGACCATGGGCCCGCGATGCCCCTTGATCAAGTCATAGAGTCTTGACAATTCCCATTGATACCAGGCAAGGGATCTGAAATTAATGGCATGGATATTGACTACCATGAAAGGTGTCCGGTCTTTAAATCGGTAAATTGTGATCAATGTGTTTTTTCTGGTGGATATCATGGCTTCCCTTGCCAGGGTCATATGAAATTGACTGGAAAACGGATCGGCACATGCCGCTGTAACCACACCGGAAAAATACCCGGGGAGCTTTATATTGGCTACCCCAACAAAAGGAAACCCTGCAATGGGAAAAAGGGCTTGGGAAAAAAGGGCCTCCTGGAAAAGTATCAAATCCAGGCAATATTTTTTTTTCCAGTCCCGGATCAATTCGGCAAAATAAGTTTTCAGATTTTCTTTATGGATGTCCCAGCATAAAAAACTGAATTCATCAGGAATAACGGTCTTCTCAAAAATAACCGGTGACTGGATCAAGAGATTGTCAGGTGTTAACATGGCAATTACAACATGGGAGCAAATATGCTCATCAGGTTCTCACCCATTCGCCGCCACCGGCTGGCTGGTTTCATCATGCCGCTGCATTGCTCAAGGAGTGTTTTCATCCATTGTTCACTGGCAGCAATGATTTCTTCAGAATAAATAAAGCTGATAACCTCATAATTTAAAAACAAACTTCTCTGGTCAATATTAGCCGATCCCATCATTACCCCTTTTTCATCAATCAAAATGGCTTTGGCATGGATCATTCCTGCCTGGAAAAGACAGACTTCAATTCCATTGATTAAAAGTTCTCTCATGTAGCTGGAACGTCCCAGATCTGCAATTAAATGGTTTGAACTTGCCGGTGTGATCAGTTTTATATCCACCCCCCTGTGACGGGCAATGATCAGAGCCTGCATCAGGCTTTTGTCCGGTACAAAGTAGGGAGTGACAAGCCAAATACGTTCCTTGGCTGAAAATACAGCTGATAAAAATGTTTCATACAAGGCATCGCTGGCAATATCAGGGCCGGAGGGGACCACCTGTATACCAGTATCTCCACAGGAAGCGGGCATATATTCAGAGAAATCAAGTTTTTCCCGGGCCATATGGTTCCAGTCTTCCGTAAAAATTTTTCGGTAATGAAATACAGCAGGCCCCTGGACTAAAAACAGAATATCCTGCCACCGGTCATCACAGGGGACAGGCCCCATATATTCTCTGGAAAGGTTCATGCCGCCGGCAAGGACGGTTTTGTCATCAAAGAGGAAGATTTTCCGATGGTTTCGAAGATTGATATAATTTTGAAAAGGTCTGGTCAGAAGCGGCATATAAAAAATAACCTGTCCCCCAGCCTTTTTTAGTTCCTTTAAAGGTCCCTGAAAAAGGTATAGGGGAAAAGAGCCGATACTGTCAATAAGCAGTTTGACGCTTACCCCCTGGGATGCTTTTCGGGTCAGTCCGCTAAGGATTGATCTGGCGACTTCATCTGAACTGAATACATAGGTGGAAATCAGAATCTGATTTTGTGCATTCTGAATTTGTGCCATCAATGCCCCATAAGCTTCAACTCCGTCTGTATAAAACTCAAACCGATTGCCCAGGGTAGCACCGGCAATTCCGTTACCCCTTAAGATCATATCAAGATATGTGGCATTTTCAGGCACCACCTCACGCTTACATGCCAGCTCAAACTGGGACTTAGTCTTTCTTTTCAGCTTTCGGCTCCGGAATATAAAATAGAGAGGCACAGCAATATAGGGAAGCAGGATAATGGCCAGAAGCCAGGCAATCATGCTGGTGGGTTCCCTCCGTTGATAGACCATATGGCCCAGGGCGCCCAGCACCAGGACATCAGCAATGATGGCACTTAAATGGAATATTAAAAAGTAAATCAGGTTCTCATTCATGGACTATTTTACCATGGAATAAGGCCATTGAAAAGGTGTTTCGAGATCAGATCATATCACAAATTATCTGCCATAAAAATTGTCCGACAGATAGCTGATATCAACTTTTGCAGGGCGATCAAAGAATACCCCATATTGTGAACCATGCTTAGGGTGCATCCCCCTGATAAACAGATAAAACACACCACCAAAATGGGTGTCGTAATCATAGTTTTTCAACCGTAAGGTGAGATATCTATGCAACGCCACAAGATAGAGATGATATTGCAGGAAATAGTGATGCTCTGACATGGCATCATACATGGCATCCTGTGAATACTGATCATAGGTATCACCCAGATAGTTGGATTTATAATCAATAATATACCATTTGCCTTCATGATGTATCACAAGATCAATAAAACCCTTTAAAAACCCTTTAAAAAATTGAACCGTCAGTTGGGATAGTTTTTTACCATACCCGGATGTTTTAAATTTTGGATTTGATTGTTCAAAAACCTTTTGTACAGAGGACATCTGAAAAGAGTGTACCGGAAAAGTAAATTCCATTTCGTTAAACCGCTGGTGGGAGTGGATGTCTTTAAGGCAAAACCCTGATGTTTCAGATGTAAGACTGGTTTCAAGCACCTGCCGTATAGATGTTTCACCCATTTGCATCATGTCAGGATTTAGGAAACCAAACATATCAAACTTTGATTGAACCAGTTTTTGAACATCTCTTGACTTAGCCGTAAAATCAATTGTTTCAAAGATCGAATGAAATAAATCACCCGATTCCGCGCCTTTAGGGAACTGCGCAAGGGTTACAAGAGGCTTGGACCCATCTTCATCTGACTTCTCCCGGACCGGGAAAGCTTCCACGTGTGAGGAATGCGTAATAGCTGAAAAGCTTAACATTTTCCATGAGCCCTTGATCTCACGAATCATTTTTTTGGCAGACAAAACAGATGGTTGTGAATCGGTCCTGTCTATAAAATGTTTTGACAATTCATGGGGTCGGGGCTGGACCAGAATGCTTTGATCTGCAAGGGACTGAAGCTGCTTAAGATCGTTTATCATTGAGTGATCGTCCTTACAGCCGTTTGGATGCAGTATGGAGCCAAGGGCTGATGTATCCACCGATTTAAACCCGCCCCATATGATTCTGCACATGGTGGAGGCCCGTGTTAATGCCACATATAACAATCTTCTCTGCTCTGCCTTTTCTTCCTTTTCAAACTGATTTTGAGAATTTGTAAAATCTTTTGAACCTATATCAAGGGTCAGACCATGATCCTTTTCAGGATCATGGAAAAGGATGTTTTCATGAGAAGACTTTCGCATCCCTTCCCAGAGGTATGGCAGATAAACAATTGGATATTCAAGGCCTTTACTTTTGTGAATAGTGACAATGGCCACAGCTTTTTTATCACTCTCAAGCCTGAGCTCGTCTGAGAATTCATCCCTAAGGTCTTCGAACAATTGCCGGGCATACCATTTTAATAAATAATACGGCGATAATTGCTGCTTGAGGCAGGCCTGTGAAATCAATTCAACCAAATGATAAAAATTAGTCAGTCCTCTTTCATCAAGCCTCAAGTTTGTCTTTAAAAAAGCTTCATCAGAATGAAACAAAGCCATGATCATGGAGACGAACCCCTTGGTCTCCCAGATTTTCTTATATTCCCGGAACCGGTCCTGCCACGTAAAAAAGAGTTCTTCATCCCTATCAAGTGCAAAAATTTTATCCGATGAAAATTTGCATACAGATGTACAAAGAGCAGCTTTAATACTGCCTTTATGATCCGGGTTAATTACCGCCCATAAAATATCATGCAGATCAATGGCCTGACGCGAGTCAAAAACAGATCCTGATTTAGATAGATAAGATGGAATAGTATGATTGGATAGAGCACTTTGTATCTGTTCTGCCTGCAGATTCGTCCGGACAAGCACGGCGATATCCTCGGGGCTGATCCTTTGAGAATCTGAAAAACCCATGCTTATCACCGTCTTAGATCTGATCTTCAGGTTAGCGGATTGCAACAATGACAGGATATCTGTTGCCACAACTTTCGGGATAATCCCGGCTGCTGTCTCTTTGCTGATAAATCCCTGCCTGTCAAGCGGTTGTTCCTCTCTTTGGAAAAAACAAAACTGCAACGGCGGAACAAACGTATCCTTCTCAACCAGAGTATTCTTTGCAGTTACCGGTGTTGTAACCTTTAAAAATTCAATGGGTTTGTATAAAAAAGGATTCATACTGCCTGAAAAAATTTCATTAATTCCCTCAACAAGCAATGGTGCAGACCGGTAATTTTTTTCAAGAGTGAATCGTTGATCGCTTTCTTTGGACGCTTTTAAATAGGCGAAAATATCTCCCCCCCTGAACGCATAAATGGACTGTTTTGGGTCTCCGATCATGAAAAAAGGCGTATCGTGTGAAGAAAAAATTTTTGAAAAAATATCATACTGCCTGGGGTCTGTATCCTGGAACTCATCAATCAGGCAGGCTTTATAGGTTTGCCTGACAGCTTTTTGAAGGTTTTGTCCATCTTCTTTTTCCAGGGCTGCGGCAAGGTCATTGACAAGATCATCAAAAAAACAAATACCTTGAACTTTCTTCATTTTATCAAGCTCTGTGTTGAAAAAAGTTAAAAATTCAATTTTCAGGCTGATCAGATTATTTTCAAACACTTCATAAAAAGTCAACAATTGCTCACACAAATCAAAAAATTCATGGTCAGGTAATGTTCCCCCTGATTTTGTTTTGAGTTCCAGCCTTGTTTGAGTAAATTTATAAAGGGTATCACCCTTTTCCGTCATTTTAAAAAGTGTATTCACACCTTGTTGATCAAGCTTCAGGCGTGAAGCTTCAAGCCAGACCGGAACATTTTTTTTTGAATAGCTTTTTTTATCAAGTCCTTTATGATTCTGGATCAACTCAATGATCTCCCCTGCCCGGTTTAAAAGAATATCATGTATTTTTTTAAGAGTTTGTCTGTATTCATTAAAAATATTCTCAAAGGTTGCAACAGGGGGTTTGAGAACAAGATCCGGTTTTGAAACAACCTGACTAAAAGAGGCGGCAAAGCTTTGGGGTGTTATCTGCTGCTGATTCAAATAAGATAAAAACACTCTATCCAGATGATTAACATGTCCCATGAAAAAATCAAAACTCACCTGTCTTAAAAATAAGGATCTGTTCGGTACAAGCTCGATATCAAAAAGGGAACGACTTTCAAATGCAGTCTCTTTTAAAACCTTGAGACAAAAAGAATGGATCGTCATGATGGATGCTTGGTCAAAACAGGTTAACGCAAGCTGTAGTCGCTGACGAATCAAAGAAAGATCTTTATGGGAGCCCAGAAACCGGATCAGATCATCTTCATCAGGGTGGGGGGATAGATCACCGGCAATGCCGGCAAGCGTATTAAAAAGCCGTGTCCTGATTCTCAGTTTGAGTTCTGCTGCTGCAGCTTCCGTAAACGTGACCACCAGAATGGATTCCACAGGGTAGCCCTTGGCCACCAGCCGGCAATACAGGGTAGTGATGGTATATGTCTTCCCAGTTCCTGCACTGGCTTCAATCAGGGTGGTTTTCTCAAGGTCTATATGAAAGGGATCCAGAGATTTCATCATATTTGTTCCAGATTTTCCATCAAGGGTTTATATATGGTTATGGAATTTTGGACAAACCCGGATGAGATCAATGCATCAACGCTTGCAAACGGATCGTTATTCTCAACACAAAGGGATACATACCGGTTTTCTTTTTCCCCTGTTTGATGATACCCGCCATACCAGCCGGATCTGGTTTTTGAGTTGTTCATCGCTTTAAAGACAACGTTTCTGTCCAACTCTAATTGGTCTGGGTCAAAATTTTGTTTTAACAGCGCCTGAACAAACTGCCAGGATGTTTCGCAAAAAAAATAAAAAGGCTGCCCTCCCCCTCTGACATAAATTTGGGTCAACTCTTTAAAATATTGGAATGCCTGTGATTCCAAAGCAGGAAATGAACAGATTAACACGGGTTTTTTCCCTTTGGGGTCTCGCCCGATAAGAATGGTCTTTCTTGGATAGTCAGGGGGGGCGCAGATATTTAAAAACAGATGTCTGATCCAGCCGGACAGCAGTCTTGCACTGTTAAGCTTTCCATAGATCACGAAATACACAGCGTCTTCCCTGATGTCGGGAAAATTTGCTGAAACCATCAAGCCGTCTATATCTATCTGTGTGGCAACAGGGGGCAATTGTTTTTTAGATGCAATGGTCCTGGCTGCATCGATTACAGGCCCGGCAGTATTCATCATTTTTTCATATTCAAATTTGCCTTTCTCTCCAAATGGAAGGCTGCCCATGGCTTTGAAAAAAGGATAACAATTTGTTTCGCCAAAAGGTCTGGAATTGGAAGAAGCTGATTCTTTTTCAACCAGAAAACTGCCAAGGATGTATTGATCCAGCCCGGATATGGAGAAGACTTCCCTGTCCTGTGTCTGCTCCTCTATGTCCTGCATCTTTATATCCAATCCTTCCTTTATAAACCCTTCAACAGGATTTTTAAAAAAACGAATCATCTCATCAAGGGTGATGGGTGATGGAGGAGCTTTTGATTCCTTTTTGGAAGATGGCCGGATAAATACTCGGCTTTGGGATCCATCTTTTTGGGATTTGGTCGTTTCGGATGTACCCGTTTCGGATCTGCCTGTTTTGGATATCCTTGGGCAAAGTGCCCTTGCAATCCTGCAGTTATTCTTTGAAAAAGAAAAAAATGAACCGGCTTGATTAAAATACTCTTCATTAAAGGGATGAAGCGGGTGAAAAAAATGATAGCCGATTCCTTTCGGCAAAATAAAGCTTTGATCCATGGTGTCCATAAGTTCGCTTATGACCCCGGCACAGGGAATCTTTGAATTATCCTGTATGCTCATCCCGGTATAGGTACAAATAAATTTTGATCTGGCGGACAGCAGGGTTTCAAGAAACAGATACCTGTCTTCATCCCGCTCTATTTTATCACCGGGTTTTGGATATTTTTTTATCAGGTTGAATCCCGGATTAAAGGCCTGTCTGGGAAAGGATTTTTCATCCATTCCCATGAGAACAACGATCTTAAACGGCATGCTGCGCATGGGCATGATATTGCAAAATGTGATGTTTCCTGCCAGAAAATTCCCCTGGGAAATATTGAGATCAAGCTTTTGCTCAAGGATGGAAAAAATCATATCAAATGAGACTATTTCATTAAAACCTGCCTTTTGAGCATCTTCCTTAAGCTGATCAATGGTTTGGCTCAAAAAAATCAAATCTTCTCCGTTTTTATAATTTCGATCCATTAATGAGATTGATATTTGCTTTAATGCCTCACACCATTTGCCAATTATTTTTTGACCAGCCAGGGTTTTGAGACCGGAGAACAGAGCATGACAAAAGGCAGCAAATTTGCCTAACACCTCAAGATCAAGCCCTTCAAAGAACTGACACGGCAGGATATCCTGCACCAGCATGTCTTGATCTTCCGGCATGGCCATACCCATAAAAAGCCGCTGTAATCCAAACTGCCAGGTATTTTCTTCAAAAGGCGGCAACCCTAAGGTTTCTCTATGCCCGGCATCCCTGCCCCAGAGAATTTTGGCATCCTCAGCCATTTTTTCAATCATAGAGATCTCATCAAAGGTAATTTTAAACTTTTTGGCAATGGATTCAGACAGCAGAAGATCCAGCACACAACTCTGCTCAAGTCTTGAGTTTCCGAGTGCCAGTATTTTTAAAAAAGCATCCAGCGGCTCTGATTCAGATTTTTTCCTGCGGTCACTGATGGAAAATGGCAAAGGTGTTTCCAAAGCAAAAACAGATTCGATAAACGGTGCATACGCCTCAACATCCGGCATCATCACAATGATGTCATGGGGGGCAAGTTCAGCGTCTTTTTCAAACTCGTTTAACAAGAGATCCTTTAACACCTGGGCTTCCCTCATGGGAGAATGACAGGCATGAATACAAATAGATGTGTCAGATGCCGCAATAATGACAGGAGCTTCCCGGTTTCCTTCTTTTCTGTGGTGAAGATTTAATATATCGGACTGAAGATTCGACAGCATGGTATGGGATTCGTTGGCGGCACTTGTAGGGTCTTGGAACAGATCATCAAACGGTTCGTGGTAATTAAACGCTTCAAGGCTTGCGTGAAACCCTTTTGCCGATGTTCCTAAAGACGACAGCAAAGGATTTGTCATTTCATAGTATAATACTGCAGGATCAATCGGAGCTTCCTGTTTTAAAGCTATTCGCCCTATCTGTCCGGCCGATTTGATATCAAAGAAAAATTGATTGGATGGTGTCAGAAGAAACAGGTTTATATCCATCATTTCAGACACCTTTTCAAACACCTGCAAAAACAATTCGGGCAAAGTGGATATGCCAAAAAGTGACATCCGTGACGGAAGATTATCCTTACTGATAGTTTTTGAAAAAAACTTCTCCAGGAAGAGACCCGCTTTAAAGGCCAGGTGATTTTGGGGGTCTTTTGATACAATCTGATTCCAGAGCTTTGCCTGCCATTGGGCCACAGGATCTTTAAAGGTTTCATGGGATGGATGGGTTTGCCGACCTTTTTGCCAGTCAATCAGCAGTTCGGGCCGATAAACCTGGTAATCGTCAAACACTTTTGCAATTTTCATGGAGAGCTGATAAAGCTTCTTTCCTGTTTCATCTTCCTTGATATAATTTTCAATACTTGACAGCTCTTTTGAGGACCGGTTCTCATTGAGCAGCTTCAGGACAGACCAGAAAAGAAAATCTTCATTCAAACTATCCTTCTGATTCTCCAGATCTTCAATATCTTCCGGCGGGTTGAAACTTGTTAGAATCTGATCCACCATCTGCCTTGGAAAAGCAAAGTGCATATTTGTGCAGACTCCAAAGCGTTGAGCCATCTGCATCACGATCCACTGTTTCATCCCCCTGGACTGGATACCGATCCATTCAGGCATCATTGGATTATCCGGCACGTGGTCTAAAACAGATACCAGTGCACCCATCAGGTTTTCCATTTTATTGCTTTTAAAAATATTAAACAAAAACTATTCCTTTAAGTTTTATCCGGCAGAATTATTTTAAAACGGGTTTCTTTGCCTTTGATAGATGTCACATGGATTGATCCACCATGCTGTTTGATAATGGAATTTGAAATATAAAGCCTGAATCCTGTTCCTTTTGTGTTTTTGGATGAAAAAAACAGATTGAATATTTTTTCTTTTGTTTGACTGTCCATGCCGCAGCCATTGTCATGGATGCAAATTACCAATTGATCTTTTTTCCTTGAAATTTCAAATCCGATTTCATGCTCTTTCTTTTCTGTATCTGCCATACAGGCATCAATGGCATTATCCAGAATATTGATCAGGGCTGCCAGCATAAATTCATTATCAAAATACAGGGTGCCGGGAAAATCAGAATCATTGCATATAAAGGCGATCTTAGTTCCTTTCAACTTTAACTCAATTATTTCCTTAATTTGTTCCATAAAAATTTTTGTATCAATGTCGGTCCTATTGAGTTTTCTTTCCTTGGAATACAATAAAATATCCATAATCATCTTCTTTATCCGGTCAACTGCGAGCTCAAGCAGATCCAATCCCTCTTCGATTGTTTCATTATTTTTGCTTTTCAGCCCGGATCGTGCCACATAAACGCCACCGTTAAGATTGGTTAAAAGCCCCTTGATATTATGCGAAATGGTTCCGATCATCAGTCCCAGGGATGACAGATGGTCTGCCAGTTTTGACTTTTCAAGAATAAGAAGCTCAAGCTTTTGAGTGTATTGCAAAAGTTTTTGTCTTGCCACGATTTTTTCAATTGCTTTTTCAATGGCAATTTCAGGAATATCCACATTAACAGGTTTAGTGATGAAATCCATGGCATCATATTTGAGGCTTCGAATGGTCAAATGCATATCTCCATGCCCTGTAATTATCAAAACTGCTGTTAATGGACTTTCTCGTTTGATCCGTCTTAATAATTCAATACCGTCCATGACCGGCATTTTAATATCGGTAATGACAATATCCGGTCTTTTTGATTTAAATATATCTAAAGCTATTGCACCATTTTCAGCAAAGCATACAGTATAACCGATATCTTCCAATGCAATCGCAAGAACATCCCGAATATCTTCTTCATCATCAACAATTAATATTGACACCTGTTTTTTATCCATCATATTTTTTTAATATATATGATTTTCATACACCAGATCATCCTCTGACGCATTAAGTACAGGAAATGATACAATAAAAACTGCCCCGCCCTGCTCAGATTTCTCTATCCGGATCAAACCGGAGCACTCTTTGACAATGCCATAGCTGATAGACAGCCCGAGACCGGTTCCCTTACCCACTTCCTTGGTAGTAAAAAACGGTTCAAACAGCTTATCAGCAGCTTCTTTTTGAATCCCTACACCTGTATCATGTATCTCAATGATGACCTCATCATCAGTTGATCGTGTGATAATGGTAATCCTGTCATTATCACCCCTGCTTATAGCCTCTTTTTCCCATTTTTCTTCTATGGCATCTTTTGCGTTGATAACAAGATTGATGAACACCTGCTCAAGCCTATCCGAATCGGCCAGTATTTCCGGCAATGCCTCATCTTTATCCCAGATAACATCAATTCCATGAATCTTAAGTTGCTGGTTAAACATTTCAAATGTTCTTTGAAGCACGTCATTTATACGTATCCGGGCAAGTTTGATTTCTGATTTTCTTGCAAACTGGCGCATGTGGTGAATAATTTTTTCAGCGCGATCCACGTTACTGTCAATCTTTGAAATGAGTTTATTAAAAATATCTTTCTCAATTTTCTCATTTTTCCGCATCTTCTTCATACAAAAACTGGAGGCTGATTTAATAACCGACAACGGCTGATTCAATTCATGAGCGATACCGGTTGACATTTCACCCAGGGTGGCCATTTTGCTTGCATGGATCAGATGCTGTTCCGTTTCAAGACGTTTGGTAATATCATTAATGGTGACAAGAAGCACTTTTTTATCTGAATATCTGGATGGAGATACCCACATGTCAACATAAATGGAACCATTATTTTGAATAATGTGCTTGACCTTATTAATCTCCAGCCCTAATTTTATTTTTTTGATGAGTTCTGTTTTTTCTTCTTCAATAAAAAAATCGGAAAATAATTTTTTTAATAAAATTTTTCTGGAATACCCATAAACTTCAACTGCCTTGATATTGCAGTCAAGTATCTCAAGTGTTTTATTATCCACTACAAACACGGGATTTGAAATATTATTAAATATGGCATGGTAGTTTTCTTCCGACCGCTGCAGTTCTTTTTTAAGCCTGCGCCTTAGTGTAATATCAATGCTCATCTCCATGGCTGCAACAATATCTCCCTCAGCATTCATCACAGGAGAGGTGATAAACATCCAGTAATTTTTTTCACCGTCCTTACCCATCCCTTTTGCTTCGCCGTAATGGGACTTTCCGTCCACAAAGGTTTTTTCAACTGGGCAATCAAAACATTTTTCTTCCAGACCTTTGTAAGCACTATAACAATGAGATCCCGGTTCTGGATCAAATCTGTCTTTGAATACCTTATTCCATCTTAATAACCGGTAGTCTTTATCCTGGACGGTAATCATACAGGGAGCTGTGTCAAAGAGTGATTGGTATTCATTCTTTTGTTTTTTCAGTTCTGCCTGGTCAAGGCCGATCTGGGTGCCCATCTTTTTTATGGCTGTACCAAGAAGGCCGATTTCATAATCCTTTCCAATATCAATATCTTCATCATATTTACCTTCTGCAATCTTCCTTGTCCCTTCAATCAGTTTGCTGATCGGCTTTTTGACAAAAAACAAAATTGAAAAAAAGATAATCACTGAAGTGATCAAAATGGTGGAAAGAGCAAGCTTTATAATTCCTTTTTCAATTTTCAATATCTCACGATCTGTCTGCTCAAGGGAAACGACCACATCAAGGGACCCCAGTATTGTTTGATACTCAGGATGAAAATGGCACTCAGTGGCACAGCCGGGCTCATTGCAGATAGGTTGGGAAATCCCTAAAACTCTGTGACCTTTTTCAGACTGAAAGAACCGGATTCTTTGCTGCAAGCCGATCCGAGTTGGCGGCGGTTCCTGTTTGTGGCAGATATCACAGGCCACTGCCTTGATATTAACAATTTTATCGATCTCTTCTTTTCGGTTGGTAAATTTTATCTGGCCGTCCTTGTTGTATATCCTGATATTTTCTATACCCGGCTGGGTGGCAATGTTATTAATTATCTGTGTAATATCATCCCTTGAGTTCAGCATCATGGCATAATGGGTGCCAAGCTTAATGGAGCTTGTCAGTCTGTCTGTACCGGCAATAACGTTTTTCATAATCTGGGTCTTAATATTATTAATATTGAAATAGGCCCAGGCGGATATGGAAAGTATGAGTGTCAAGCCGACAATAATAATCAGCTTTGAAACAAGGCTATGCTTTAAATATTCGATAAAAGTGTTCATATTGCCTCTTTACGTAAATGTCTTTGTATTTGAAAAATTTAACTCCAGCCGGGTACCCATTGAACCCGTCTCTTTGATTGTACAGGGTTTTTACGACAATCCGCAAGAAAAAAAACCTGTATAAAAAGTGTTTTCCTATCCTAAGCTTAAGCTCTTTATATGATTATCAAGCGTGCCGTTAACTCTTTACTTTATCAGTTTTATCTTTCGCTCCCGGATATTAAATGATATCCTTTGGCCATAACTGGATCATGGGTTAAGGAGGATTATCAAAATGAACGATGAGAATCAAATCCCTGGAAGCAGTATAAAAAAATCAACCACTTTATCCGATACGACAATTTTTTCAATAAACCTGGCAATCGTGGGCGGCGGCAGGGCCTGCCAATCTTTTTTAGAATTCCTTTGCAA
>JAGLFI010000010.1 GCA_023144585.1 Desulfobacula sp.
GGAAATGTTGTGGTTAAGCGAGCCTCAAGAATTCCAAGATATACCATGGGATACCCATAATCATGTTGACATCCTTCCCCCAGGAAATTGCCAAACAAGGTCCTGAAAAATTCCAACACATAATGGGAGCGAATTGGCCGGTCTCGGAATTTATCGAAAAACCGGTAAACCCGGATGAGTTGATCTCCATAATCGAAGAAATTCTTCAGGAAAAGGAATAACCTTTATGAGCCTTGGGCATCAATTAATAAAAGAGCAGCTATTCTTCAGGAAAGAACTGAGGGAAAGAGCCTATTGGTTCATTAAGCTTAGATGGATAGTTATCACCGGCGGATTTTTGGGGAGTTGGACAATCTTTTTTTTTGATCCAAAATTACCTATTTTTCCTTTAACTATAGTTATCCTCGCAACCCTTCTTTATAATATAATATTTTTTTTTATATGGTTGAGACTGAAACCCTTTGAATTTTACAAAGTTAGACCCATTGCGATTTTCGCCCACACACAAATAACATTTGACCTTATTGCCTTTTTTTTTATCATTTATTTTACAGGCGGTATATACAGTCCAATCCTTATATTTGCAATCTTTCATATCATCCTTGCCGGCATTTTGCTTTCCCCAGTGAGTTGTTTTATATACGCCGCTATAGTCCTTCTCGCCTCGGGGGGCATGATTGTATTACAAAAAACAGCCCTTTTTCCCCTTCAACCCATTTTATTCCAGAATACCTTATCCCCATATAACCTTGAATTTCCAGGCATCGTTTTTTTGTTCCTGACCATAGCTGCTTTTATCATGATTTCAGCTTTTCTGATCACCTCGATTAAATCAAGTTTAAGAACCAAGGGAAGAGAACTACTCAAGATTTCAAGGGACTTGAATAGAAGCCCAAGTTAACAACCCTGTACAATATGGTAAAGAAGATGGGTAGACTTAATGACCTACAGATATTGATGGATTTCGCAACCCGAAACGTAACAATTATCATGGGAGTCAAGGGGTGTTCCATCAAACTTCTGGATGTTCAAAGGAAAAAATTGAAATTCTCTTCAATTTATGGCCTTAGTGAAGACTATGTTGCCAAAGATGCTATAGATATCGAAAAAAGCCCGGTTAATATGAGAATTATTAAAGGTCATCACTTTAGTATCGGGAAAATAGATAAGAAAAATTCTTTTCAATATCCTGAGGATATACAAAAAGAAGGGATTGCGTCCATGGTATGCCTGCCGCTTCGAGTTGAAAAAATGGTGTTAGGCGTATTTTGTATTTACAGTGATGTACCCCATTATTTCGAGACAGAAGATGTAGCCTTTTTTTCTCTGATGGCTGATCTGACAGCAATTGGCATAGAAAACATCAAGAGAGAATTAAATAAGACATGGTTTCTGGCAAAGGCTGCTCACCAGCTTCGTTCGCCGTTGAATGCAATTTATAGCATGTTGGAACTGATTCAAAAAGAATATCAGGGTCCCATCAACCAAGAACAAAAAGAGACCATCGATAGATGTGAAACCAGAATTAAATTACTTGGAGACATGATAAATGATTTGTTAAAAATTGGAATAAGACGAACTGAACCAAACAAATCAACCATTCCTTTGGTTGATATTAATGAACTCTTGCAGGAATTAGCCAACCTTTATGCGCATAGGGCATCAGAGAAGAAAGTGAGCTTAAAATTTGATATTGATGATGCGGTTCCAAAAATGAGTGCAGACAACTTTTTGATGATCTTTTTTCAAACCTTATTTCCAATGCAATAAAGTATACACCGCCAAAAGGAGAGGTAAATGATTGTTTTGTCATTGAAAAAGGATCACCAGATCCAATTTCAAGTCTCAGACACAGGTATTGGTATTCCAAACGAAGATTTTTCCAATATTTTTTCCGAATTTTTCAGGTCTGAAAATGCAAAATCATTTGCAGAAAATGGGACTGGACTGGACTGGGTCTTATAATTGTAAAAGAGGCTTTAGATATTCTGAAAGGTACCATATCGGTTGAGAGTAAAATAGGAGAAGGAACCAGGTTTACGTGTCTTTTTCCTATTTTAACAAGTTAAACGGTAAATATTCATCGGCCTGGGGGAAACTTGATAAATCCTTTTCAATGGCAGCATTTAAAAAAGAGTTGAGCCACCAGAAGACATCTTTATTTTTAACAATCTCCCGCAGATTGCGCATTCTCTGATTTCTTTCCTCCAAAGGCATATTAAATGCCTTGTAAATCGCCTTGGTCATTCCTTCAATGTCATGGGGATTTACTAAAATTGCATCTTGGTGAAACTGTTGAGCAGCACCAGCAAATTCGCTCAGTATTAACACCCCTTTTTCATCAATATTGCAGGCACAATATTCCTTGGCAACAAGATTCATACCATCCTTTAACGGAGCAATAAACGCAATCTCGCATGTCCGGTACAGGGATATAAGTTCATTTCTGTCAAGGGTTCGAAACATATACTGGACAGGGAGCCAGTCACCTGTAGCAAACATGCCGTTGATCTCTCCCACAAGCTGTTCTATTTGAAGCTTCAGATCAGCATAGGCTGATATTTCCCTGCGGCTTGGGATCACAAGTTGAATAAAATGCGACTTTTTATGGAACTCTGGAAAGCATGTTAAAAACTGTTTAAATGCAATTAACTTTTCAGGTATGCCCTTGGTATAATCCAGGCGATCAACACCCAGTATTATTTTCATATCAGGGGCATTCTTTCGCATTTCCTTTGCCCTTTTATAGACGTCACTATCCCAGGCCTTAAGAAAAAATTCATTATAATCAATGCTGATGGGGAAAACCCCGATGCGTACCTTTCTATTGCCTAATCTTAATTCACTTACACTTGCATTGGATTTTATTTTTTTATCAATTTGCACATCTTGAATTATTTTCTTGACACATCTAATAAAATTACGTTTGTTTTGAATGGTGTGGAACCCTATGATGTCGTATTCCAACATGGCTGAAAGTAGCTCAAAACGCCATGGACATCGTGCAAAGGTATCAAAGGGCGGAAATGGGGTATGCAAAAAAAACCCGATGGGATTCCTTATGTGCATTTTGCGCAACTGAGCCCCTACAAGTATTAATTGATAATCATGCACCCAGATAAAATCCAGGTCATTTGCATCCTGATAAATAGTTAATGCAAATTTTTTATTAACCTCCTGATAACTTTTCCAGTATTCAGGCAAAAAGATGCACTTATCCGTAAAGTCATGGAAAAGAGGCCATATAATTGAATTGGAAAAACCTTCGTAATAATTCTTTACCTCGTTTGAGTTAAGCATAACCGGTTTAACACTATATCCGGAAGCAGCCGTTTGTATTGCCGGCAACATGTTGTCATCAATATCTGACTCCTGCACATAGCCGGGCCAGCCTATCCAGGTGCCCTTTCGATTCTTGAGTACCGGTGCCATTGCCGTTACCAGTCCCCCGGCCCCTTTACCCACCTCTATTTTTCCACCCTCAGTTTTTTTTAAAATAAGTGGCAACCTGTTGGATACAATAATAATATGACTTTTTTTATCCATTTTTTATCCTCATCTTTTCCCAGGCTTAAAAAATATAGTTTAAATATCCACCATAGCTATCTTGCCGGGATATAATCTGATTATTTCATCTTTGATCATAACCATTATGGGTCTTGCCCTGCTGGTCAGGCTTTTAACCCTGACCTCTTTTTGAGTGATTTCCAGATCAAGCCAGTGGTCCCTGTATCGAATGTGGAAATTAATGCGGTTTATGGACTTTGGGAGTAAGGGATTCAAAATAAGTATATCACTGCGTATTTCCAGGCCTGCATAGCCCCGTTGAAGAATGTCAATACATCCTGACATGGCAGCCAGATGGATACCTTCCCGGGTGCTTCCGGTTCGGTCATCAACCATATCAGTCTCAAGGGCCTGGCTGAATAACCCCCAGGAACGTTCTCTTGCTTGCCGTGCCTCAATCCAGGCGTGAATGACCAATGCCAGGGATGACCCGTTTGTGGTTCGATTTAGATAATAGTTAATGTTTTTTAGGATAGAATCTTTATCAAAAGAATAATTAAGACGTTTAAACATCTTTCTTAAAGTTTCAGCACTAAAAAGATATAAAAGCATTAAAACATCCGCCTGTTTGCAGACTTTATAGTTATTGGCGCTATCTCCTTCCTTTTCAAGAACCCTGTCCAGACGCTGGATATTTCCATATTTTTTTTTATAACCATCCCAGTTAAACTCCTTTAGGTTGCCATATCCTTCAAATTGACTGAGTATTCCATCTCCATGGAATACTAGTTTCATCCTTTGACTCATTTTTTGGAATTTTTTCAGTTCTTTATCTTCTATCTTGAGCTTTTTCCTTAAATTGTCCCAGTCCTGTTCAGGAAGAATATGTTGCAGATTAAGAGCCTGGTTCATGACAAACACTACCATTAAATTAGTATATACATTGTTGTTTAAACCTGGTTTATCTGCTCCGGGGTAGGAGTCATGATATTCATCAGGCCCCATTACACCAAAGATTTCATATCGATCAAGGTCCTTGTTATGGGTTGCAATGCTTGCCCAGAATCGGGCGATTTCTATTGTTATTTCACCTCCGTAAAAGGATAAAAACTCTATATCCTGGGTAATTTGAAAATACTGCCAGATATTATAAACTATGGCATTATTTACATGGCGTTGTAGATGGGTGTTGTCTGGAAGCCAGCGACCCGATTCCGGGTTCAGATGCAATGCTTGGGTCTCCTCTCTGCCGCTGCTTCCGCTCTGCCATGGATACATTGCGCCTTTATAGCCTGCCTCTCTGGCTGCTCGCCTGGCCTCTTTAAGTCGTCGGTAACGATACATGAGTAAGGTTTTTGTAATTTGGGGAGCCCGGTAATTCAAAAATGGGAAAATGATCATTTCATCCCAGAATATATGTCCTCTGTAGCCTTCGCCATGCCAGCCCCGGGCCGGCATTCCAACATCAACATCCAAAGAATGTACAGAAGAGCTTTGTAATAAATGGAAAATATACAATCGAATAATTTTTTGCGTGGATTGCTCAATATCTTTATTGTCCAGCTCCAGTCTGACATCAAATTTGCGCCATAAAAGTTCCCAGGCTGTAACATGGGATTTTATTAAACTGCCAAAACTTACAACATCATTTGCAATAGTATTTTCCACTTCTAATAAGCATTCTGAAATACCGGTATCCCGGGATGTATAGAGGCAGACCAGTTTTTCCACGGTAAGAGCCTCTCCCATACTCACATTTACAATAAAATTCTTTGCAACATATCCACTGGGTTTATCAGCTGTAACAGATTTAACTACAGCCGTTTCATTGTTGAGAAAGATTTCGGTTCTTGCACCCATGGCAATATCTATGAAGGACTGATTGGTGCGCATTTTTAAAACCATACTTTTTTCATCAACATGTCGAGACTCAACCAGATCAAGATGCTGATTGCCCAGATCCCGGTAGCGCTTAACTCCCAAGTTGGTCACCCTGCCATCCAGAGCAGAACAGATCTCTATTTTACCTTCCCAGTTCAAGGGTGTAATAATAAGTTTCAGCCCAGCCCTGTGCATCTGCTCTCCATGGACAAAGGAGTGTTGAAAAGTTATTGTCTCTCTGTTTTTTTTATCCCGAAAGCGTATGGTGCGGTAAAGTATCCCTTTTTTTATATTCAAATGTTGTTTGTAAAAAAGAATCTTTACATCTTTTAGCTGGAACCATTCCTCTCCGGGAATGCGGAAATTAAGGCAGAGCCAGTTGGGCATATTAACCAGATCTTCATTTTCAACCATTCTGCCGGCAACTTGTGTTTTAAGGCGGTTATAGCCTCCGGCAAGGTAGGTGCCTGGATAATGCACATCATCAGCTTTTGTCTCGGCGGCGGTTCCCCTGGTAACAAAATAGCCGTTTCCCATGGCGCACAATGTTTCCCTTCGTCCTTCATCCTTAGGGTCAAACCCCAGATATATCTGCCCCCAACTGGTTTCTTTTTCCACACCGACCATAATTTCACAAAGATCGTTAACTACAAGGTGGGCTCCTTTTTGTTTAAGCTGTTTTGCCTGATCTTTCCGGTTAACACCTATAACCATTCCAAAACCACCTTTTTTCCCTGCCTCTACACCGGAAAGGGCATCCTCCACCACCACACAGCTATTTGCATGGGCATCCAGTCTTTTGGCTGCTTCCAGAAAGATATCCGGTTCAGGTTTGCCAGCAAAACCTAGATTCTCAGATACAACACCATCAACCAGGGCATCAAATAAATCTTCAATACCTGCAGCCTTAAGGACTTGATGGCAGTTTTTGCTTGAACTTACAATGGCTGTTTTAAATCCATTTTTTCTTAATTGTTTAATCAGGTCAATAGTGGATTCATAAACCTTCACACCCTCTTTTTTCAGCAAATCCGAAAAGAGTTGATTTTTTCTATTGCCCAGCCCGCATATGGTTTCCTTATCAGGAGCATCATGAACAGAACCATAAGGAATATTAATGCCACGAGAGGCAATAAAGGCTTTAACCCCTTTATAGCGAGGTTTTCCATCCACATATTTTATATAGTCATCCTTAAGGTCAAAGGGTACATACTTGTCAGTGTCGGTTTTTTTTTTCAAATATTCGTCAAAAAGTTTTTGCCAGGCCCTTGCGTGGGTATCAGCTGTTCTGGTAACCACACCGTCCAAATCAAATAGAACTGCATCATACAGTTCAGGATTAATTATTTGTTTACTTGGTACCATAAAAAAGATCCTCAGAATATTTTTTATTATCAGACATATTAATTACTCCTTTTGAATTTTTTTCGCTCTCTGACACTGAAAACCGGAACCGGGGAATGTCTGAACACCTTTTCAGCAGCACTTCCAAACAAAATCCTTGAAATATTTCCCCTGCCTTTGTTAGCCATTACAACCAAATCGATATCTTCTGTTTCAATCGCTTTCAGAATCTGTTCCGATGGAATACCCACCTTTATTATAAAGCTCATACTTAATTTTTCAACAAAAAAATGCTCTTTTATCAGCTCTTTTATCTTCTCTTGCCTATCTTTTTTCAGATCCCTGATATAATCCTTGACAATTATTTTGTCCGAGGCATATCCATTGCACATCTCCTTATATTCGTTTTAACAGAGCTTTTACCTACTGCCTTGAGTAGTAGCAATTGATGTGCCAATTTCCAATAAATCATTAAATGAATTGTACTGTAATTTTTCAGGGCTTTATATAGTATGAGAAACAATCGCTCACCAAGAAAATTAAGCAATACTATAGCAAACTGTAAAAAAAACTGACACCGATTATGCCTGCATGTGAAACAGGACAAAACATTTACTCCAAAAACCGGACATTTCTATTTGTCACCAACTTTTTTTTTATACCATTCTTGATCGCCATACAATTTTTCCATGCACTCTTGGCAGATGCCATGGCTGAAGGATACATTGGAATGATTCGCTATATAGCTTTCAACAGGGTGCCAGTGATCATTGCTGTCTCTAATTTTTTTACAGGACGCACAGATGGGAAGGAATCCTTCCAAAACCTTGATTTTTGACAACAGACGAAAGGTCATGCCAATACAGAAAATAGCGATTATTATAATCATAATGCTCTCAAAAATGCTTTCGGCAGTATTTACAGGTGTTTCTATAGTCTCAAACAGATAATGAGGAAGATCAAGGATTTCATCCAGCCATAAAAATAATAAGATTACTCCGAAACCAAAGAATTCACAAAAAATGATTGCTTTGGAGGGTTTTAAAAAATATTTCAGGGTTTTCTGTTTCATATTTTTATTACTCCAAATTATTGTTCAAATGTACATCTCTCTATGTGAATTACTTTTGCAATAATAATGCCAATATCGTGGGTCAATTTAACAAATTAGCTGAACGAATTCCGAATAACATTAAAATACTGTCACAAACAGGTTACACCCTGTAAACAAGGTGGAGACACAATTTTTTTCGAAAGACGTTCAAACAGCCTGGCATTATATTTATAAGTCCCTGTTTTCAACTAATTATTCTGATCAACAGTATTTTCTGCTTCATGGCATATTATTTGCTCTTATAAGTTATTGCTGTATTGTAAAATAATACAATAGGTTCCATTGGAGCAATCTGATAGTCAGGAGGGCAAAGTATATGAAAAACAGAATAAGAGTCTTACTGGTAGATGATGAAGACCGATTTTGTGAAACCACTTCAAAATTATTGATTAAAAAGGGATTTGACACAACAATTGCTAACAATGCTGAAATGGCGATACAGGTTTTAAAAGAAAATCCTCAGCACGTAATTGTGTTGGATATCAACATGACAGGTATGAATGGTCTTATTGCCCTGACCAAAATAAAAAAAACAGCCCCCGAGATCCAAGTGATTATGCTCACCGGTCATGGTAGTAAATGTTCTGCGATGCGGGCGCTTGCAAGAGAAGCTTTTGACTATCTTTCCAAGCCTTGTGATGTGGATACTCTTGCCTCAAGAATACATGATGCCTACGCGGCAAAACATTATGAATTTAAAATGGATGAAAAAAGGGCTTTAAACATCATGATTCGATTAAATGACCTTATGACAGTCTCGGTTGATATGACCTTAAAGGATGCGATGGAGAAAATGATAGGTGTTAATGAAAAGGCTTCTGCCTGGCTCTGGGCTATGGACAAAAGCCCAAGCTTATTGCCGGTTTTTGATAAACGGAGTATTCTGGTTGGCATTCTCACAAGAATGGATATTATCAGGGCAGTAAGACCTGAATATGTATCGGTAGGCGAGCCATTCAATGAAGAGAGTTCCAAATTTTCAACCATTTTCTGGAGTGGATTGTTTTCTGACCGGGTAAAAGAAATTGCTGAAAAAAAAGTCTGGGAAATTATGTCTGAACGACCGCCCGTAATCAGTGAATATGCAAACCTTCTGGAAGTTGCACATTTGATGGAGAGGGAACCAAAAGGGCTGCTGCTTGTACAGGATATCTCCAGAGTGATAGGTATTATTAGGGATCAGGACATATTTTTTGAGATAGCAGATGTCATGAAAAATAAATTTAAGGCTGTTATCTTTTGTCTTGTTTTTGCTCAAAATATCTTTAAAAAGTTTCCAACCGATATAAAGCAGGACAATTCCGGCAAACATTTTGAAATTCTTTGGATCAGGCAAATACTCGATGCGTACCCAGGCTCCGATAAAAACCCCGGGCAAGGTGCCGATAATGATAGCTCTGGCCAAAGACCATAACATTCTTTTTTCTTTGATATACCGGTAGACCCCGCTTGGTATGGCAATGATGTTGAAAACATGATTGGTAGCAGAAACAGAAGGGGACGTATATCCCAGAACACTCATCTGGAATGGCAGCAGCAAAAACGCGCCGGAAATACCGCCCATGGAAGTGAAAAAAGAAACAATAAAAGCAGTAAAGAAAATAACCAATGGGTTGGCATGGATTTCGGCAATTGGGAAATACATTATAGTCTCCAAATTTTAAAAATAGCCCAGAGAGATGATATGATGATTACCATCCTCCGAACTATTTATATTTAACTTAAAAAAGCTCCTGTATTATGAATTTAAAATCTTTTCCATTTCAAAAAACAGATCCTGCTCCCGTATTACACCCACTATTTTGTCTAACAATTTGACAAGAAGGCGCCTCTCGTTGCGGTAAATCATGAGGTATGCAGCCTCCATCAGATTTGATCCGCCGTCAATGGGAATAGGAGAAGGTGACATGACGTCACGGATGCATTTAGTTTTCATCTCCTGTATTCTGGTACTAAACATTTTATCCCAGAACATGGGGGAATATTCAATACTGTCTGCCAGAGAAGGTTTAGGGGCTGAAAGATAGTCTGGCATGGCCATTTCCAATAGATCCCGGATGGTCAAGATCCCTTTTATCTGGTTGTCGGTATCCCTTACGAGAATCGACCGGTGCCCTGTTTCCATCAATTGGTTCGTTGCAATCTTTGTAACAAAAGATTTCTTCAGTTCATCAATCGCGTCCTGTATGGTTTTCTTTTCATTGATGGTGGAGTACTCTGTAATCGGGATCATTACCGATGAAACATACCTTTCTTTGTGGTCAGACGATTTATAAAGTTTATTTGCCCGGTGGAAGGCTTCCTTTATTTTTTCTGCCAGAAGATCAATATCACAGGGTTTGCTCAGATAGTCAAAGGCTCCTTCAACGAGAGCCTCTCTAGCCGAAGGCTTGTCCCCGTGACCGGTCAGCATGATGACCGGGAGATCCGGCTTAAGCTTTTTAATTCTTGCCAGAGCCTCATGTCCGTCAATACCAGGCATTTTTATATCCAGAATAACCACATCCGGGTTTTGTACTATCATTTTGAGTGCCTCCTCACCAGTTTCAGCCAGGATGGTTTCAAATCCTTTTTTCATCAGTATTTTTTTTGTTGTATCCCTGAACCTTTTTTCATCATCCACCATTAACACTTTTATTTGTTCTGTCATTTGTATTGTCTCCTTATTAATCAATATTTTTCATAATGTTTAAGTGAGATCATTTATATTTTATCCCTTTAATTAACGAATGCTATAACAGCTGAGTATATTAGAAAAAACTGAACGGTCATTGAGACCACCAGAATCAACAATGCCTGTTTCCATGTAAGTCCGCAAGTGTTTTTAAACCCTGTGTATATCAGCCACCATTTCCACGGTTCAGTAAACCATAGAAAAAACGGTAGCCATGACATAAAAAGGGTCACTCCAGATGAAAAGACATACAGGCTGAATATTATGGAAAAAGAGGTGCGTTTCCCAAGAATCATAACCATTGCCATATATCCCAGCAAAGATGAAATAAGCATCATTCCTGAAGCATTAGCAAAAAAAATGATCGCCATGATCCAGGCAGGTCTGGAATAGGCCCCGGTTAAAAGACTTGCCATGGCGAAAAAACAACAGCAGAGCACCATAAACCCTAAAGCCCTTTTTAATGTTGTCTTCTCGGTAAGCTCCTTAAAAAATTGTCCGGGTTCAATCAAAAGCTGGATTAGGGAATAAGAATAAAACTGCCAGATTTTTAAAGTAGGTTCTAACATAATCGTACTCCCTTTTGAATTTCTTTTGTTTGAATCAATCATCTGCCATTTTCATAAATTATACTAGTTTTACAAATACACCCATTAGAAGCATAATGATGGTCATAAAGAAAAAGACTTTTCGTTCAGTCTCTTTGCTGAAAAACACTTTCCCGTCTTTCAACAATATTTTTTTGAATCCTGTTTTTTTTATTTCTTGATTATTATTCATAATAGCATCCCTTTAAAATTGGTTAAAATCCGGGCATAGTGCCAAATCCCCTGAATGACCAGTAAACCCCGGTCAAAAAAAGCAACACAACATTGGCAACAAAAAACATGGGGATACCGACCCTGAGATAATCTTTGGGCTCAAGGTATCCGCTGGCATATACTATTGCATTGGGCGGTGTGCCGATTATCAGGCAATAGGCAAATGAGGATGCAATGGCGGTTGCCATGGCCATGAAGGGCAGATAGGCGGTGCCCGGGTGAACCATGCCCGCCATGTTCAGGGTAATGGGTCCCACGGAAGCCGCTGCTGGTCCGTCTGCCATAAGGTTGGTTAGAATCGCTGTCATTCCGTTACTGACGATCATTAAGGGGAGACCTGCTTCCATGCCAAATTGTGCTAAAAAGTCGATGACAGATCGTGCCAGCCAATAGGCAGCACCGGTGGAATCCAGAGTTCTTCCGAATATAATGGCACCGGCATATAACCAGACAACCCCCCAGTCCACCTTGTCCTGGTAGTCCCGCCAGTTGACAACCCCGACCAGAATATAGGAGATGGCACCGGCCATGGCAATGACACCAATGCCAAGCCGGATGGGATAAATACCCATATTAA
>JAGLFI010000100.1 GCA_023144585.1 Desulfobacula sp.
CCGTATTCAATGGCCTGGTTCATATTTTCAAGGCTGATATGAAAGGGATCAACCGAAGCATCCTCCACCCTGAAGGCTGCCACAATCTGATGTGAAAGACTGGGCTCAAGCTCAAGAGCTTGTTTTACGGTCAATTTCTGGCAGGGAATCCCGACCTTTTTGCAAAGCTGTGGAAATAAGGAAATATAATCTTCTTTATCGTTTCGGGTCGCCACATAAAGCCCGCCTGTCTCTTCAATACAATGAGGGGCTATTCTCTTTAAAATATCTGCTTCTTTTTTACATTCCATCGCCGATACAAGATCAGAGGAGACATACCTGGCCCCGCTGTGAAGAAGGCCGTGGTTTCTGCCGGATGCTCCGGAATTGATCATATCCATTTCCAGGACAATGGATGAAATCCCCCTGAAAGCAAGATCCCTTGCAAGCCCGGTTCCGGTAACGCCGCCGCCTATAATGAGCACATCTGTTTTAAGGCTTTTCTTTTCAATCATGAGCTGCCTAGCCTTTTGTTGAATCAAAAGCAATATCTCCGTCAAAATTCAGGATCATAGCCCTGATTTCAAGTTTATCGTCTGAAAACCGTCTTGCATTCTCTTTTATTCTTTCGCCGACATACCTGATCAGTCCGGGTATTCGGGAGTAATAAATGCAAAAGCATGCCGGGCAGTGTTGGCACTGGCAATCAAGCTTTCAAGATCCCGGCTGCCTGTTATTTCCACCGCCCATTTGGATAGTTTTTTCAAGGTCAATTCTGATTTTGCCGCATGGGTATGTTCGAATCCCAGGGCCATTTTCACAGCCTTACCAAAAAAAACCGTATAAATAATCCTTTGAATTTCAGGCTGCAGCAAAGCCATATCAAGGGATGCCTTAAAAAAATCTCCCGTCTGGATAAATGCCTCTTCACCCACGTCTTTAAATTTCTTCATGGCAAACCGTTCACTTCGTCTGCCCGTGGTAAAGACAAGCGTGTCCATGCCTTTAGCAGCTGCCACTGAAATACCTGATTTTATCGTGGCAATATACGCATCATGGGACATGGAGGTAACAATGCCTGTGGTACCTAAAATGGAGATGCCCCCCATAATTTCCAGCCGGGCGTTCAGGGTTTTTTTTGCAAGTTCTTCGCCCTTGGGAACAAAAATTTCAATATCCACCTGTTTATCGTAAATATTAAACCGGAAAAACACCTCCTCCACCGAGTTTCGGATCATTTTCCTTGGCCCGGGATTGATGGCAGGCTCACCCACCGGCAGTTCAAGGCCTGGTTTTGTCACTGTTCCAACCCCTTTTCCGCCAATAATATTTATTACAACTTCATTTGAATCAAACAGGGTTACTTTAGCCCCTATTTGTGCTTTATGGGTGATATCCGGATCATCCCCCGCATCTTTAATGACAAGGGCTTCAACTTTATTTTCAGATATTTTTTTTACGGATAGGATATCAATTTGCTTTTTTTCACCGGTTAAAAATTGAATCTCAACTGATTTGGGGACTTGAGAAAAAAAAGAGAGCAGGGCAGCTTTAACAGCTGCAGCCGCTGTTGCACCGGTTATAAACCCTTTTTTAAGTGTTTTAGATGACATTTTTATTTTTTTTGTCCTTAAACTCTTTGCAGGTATCTACAAACTGTTTTGCACATCCTTCATTGCTGCCAAAATGGATATGAAGATAACTGCCCAGGGTGTTGGATACCTGGTATCCCTTAAGAGAGATATCCTGTCCTGCCCGGGAGGTCACGTGATATACATTGGATATGGTGCTGTCATCATTTTCCAGGGAAGAATAATGAAATTCATGTCCCCTCAAAACATCCCCTTTTTCCCCGATAATGGTATCTTGTTTTAAAGTAATTTCCCTGTACCCAAGGGACCGAAGGCGCTTTGACATTTGCACATTCAAATCAAAACAACCGGACATGGAGTGTTTTTGAGTTTCATTCATGCTGGAAAGCTTGTTGCAAAGGAACATGAATCCACCGCATTCCCCGTAAATGGGCAAGCCGGAAATACTTTTTCCTTTGATTTCCTGCAAAAGGTTTGTTTTTTGAGATAGCTCCCTGGCAAATACTTCAGGGTATCCCCCGCCAAAATATATCCCGTCAATGTTTTGCGGAAGCCTGTCATCTTTTAAGGGTGAAAATTCAACTATTTTTGCCCCGAATTTTTTTAATATATCTAAATTATCCTGGTAATAAAAACAAAACGCCTTGTCCCTGGCAACGGCAATGGTCGGGCCCTGTTCCCCGGGAAATCCTGATATTGCAGTCTCAGAGCTTCCTGTGGATTCAACCGCATCAAGACAATTGATCAAACCCTTCATATCAATATGATCTTTGACCATTGACGTAAGTGTTGAAAGAACATTCTTTCCTATATCAAGCTCGTCAGCCATGACAAGTCCCAGATGCCTTCCCGGCATAACAATACTATCGTTTCTGGGCATAAATCCAAGGCACTTTGTTCTACAATTTTGTTCAACCGCCTTTTTCAGATAGTCATAATGCCGCACGCTTCCTGTCTTGGTGAAGATGACGCCTGCGATTTTCAGATCCTTATCAAAATTTTCCAACCCCTGTACAATGGCTGCCGCACTTCTGGCTTTTCCCTTAGCGCTGACAATGAGTACAACAGGCAGGTCCAGCCATTTGGCCATCTGGGCGGTGGAGCCTGCTTCCGACAAACCGTCAAAAAGCCCCATAACCCCTTCAACAACAGCAATATCCGAACCCTTTGTATTCTCGTTGAAAATCCGGGTATTATATTCTTTAGAAAGCATCCAGGAATCCAGGTTAAAGCTTGTTTTTCCTGCAATTGTGGTATGATGACCGGGATCGATAAAATCCGGGCCCACTTTAAAAGGAGCCACTTTATATCCCTGGTCTGCAAGATATGCCACAATAGCCAGACTAATGGTAGTTTTCCCGATTCCGCTTCCAGTGGCACCAATGACAAACCCTTTGATAATTTCCTCCGCGCTTTATTCCCTTGTTGGTGATATAGGGAAAATCAAGGGCCATCAATGCATCCTTGGATTCTGCTGCATTCACAAATCCCACGGGAAATCCGATAATTAATGCCGGACTTGCTTTCTTATCCTTTATCAATTCAATCAGCCTTAAAAGGGCGGTAGGGGCATTACCCACCACGTAAATCCCATCTTTCATTTTATCACAGACCATATCCACTGCTGCAAGGGCTCTTGTGGTTCCGGATTCCTCTGCCTTTTTTGCAACTGCCTGGTCTGCTATCAGGCAACTAACCCTGCCGCCAAATTCCTGAATTTCTTTTTTCCTGATCCCCACCCGGGCCATATTGGTGTCAGTGAATATTTGGCAGCCCCTTTGTATGGCGGCAATCCCTTTTTGAACGGCATCAGGATAAAATCTGATGGTATTGATATATTCAAAGTCTGCTGATGTATGGATCATCCGTCTGACAATGGGCCACTGGTCTTCACCAAAGTCATGATCCCCTGCTTCCTGTTCAATTATCTTAAAGCTTAAATCTTCTATTTCCTGCGGTTTCACGTTATATTACCTGTCGTTAAGGGTTGTTTCCAATACCTGTATTTTGTTTAAATACCATCTTTTCCTTATTTTTTGCAACTTTTTTCAACAGTACATAGCCTGACAAAACACTTGTTATCCCGGTAATCAGAAACAGAAAAATAAATGAAAAAATCCAAAAGAAGATGATCTGAAAGGCCGGGAACGCAAGAGCTACAGCAATGAGAACTTATTCATAATTTTTTCACTTCAAGTGGTAGGCGGATGACGGCCCCTTCCATGGAAAATTAATGCAGCGGTTATACATAAGGGTCAACGGTTTTTATATAAACAGAAGTCCCTTTCTCAAATTTTAAAATCACGGCAGATTTTATGGGATCGCCGTTTTCATTAAAGGTGATATTACCGGTTACACCTTTAAAGTTTCTGGTTGCTGCCAGGGCATCTCGAATTTTGCCAGGTTCCAGAGATTCTGCACGATTTACAGCATCTGCAAAAAGATAGACCGTATCATAGCTTAAGGCATCTCTGTCATCAAAATTTTGAAAATATTTTTTATATTTTGTAACAAATTGCCGGCTCTTTTTCCCAGAGCTTTCCTGATGCCAATGGTGTGAAAAAAAATTTCCTTCGATTTTATTGCCTGCAATGTTATACAAGTCATTACTCCAGGCATCTCCGCCAACAAATGGCGTAAGAATTTTGCTATCCCGTGTTTGTTTAATGATATACCCGGCATCTTTATCATGAGCAGGTAAAAATAAAATTTCCGGTTGGAACGTCTTGATTTTAGCAATAAGAGAAGCAAAATCTACGGTCTGTTTAAGATAATTTTCCTCAAACAGAATCTTTCCTTGCTGACTTTTAAAATATTAAATAAAACTTTTGGCCAGCCCTTCGCTGTATTTGCTGTTGGCATTGAGCAATACCCCTTGTTTTCATTTTCAGATCCTGAATAACAAACTTGGCCAGGATCTTTCCCTGAAACGAATCAATAAAACAGGCACGGAAAATACAATCACCCACAAGTGTAACCTCAGGATTGGTTGAAATAGGAGTAATCATGGGTATTTTAGCTGCCTGGAAAACCGGAGCCATGGCAAGAGAATGAGAGCTCCAGAGTGCTCCGAAAGTAATAACTACATTGGCTTGTATTGCTTTTTTTGCCGCCAGCTTAGAACCCAGGGCACTGCTCTTATTGTCAAATTCAAAGGATGGCACATTCCCTAAAGCCGCTTTTCCAGTTTTTGAAAAAATAGCAGCGACTTTTACAGTTTCTTCAGCGCAGGTCAGTGAAACATTTAAAATCAAGAAAACCATGGTAATGATAAAGGATAAAAATTTCAGTGTTTATCTCCTTACAATACAATAATAATCAACCTACAGAGCCCCTTGCAGAAACTATGAATTTTTTTCAAAAATAGTTTTGAGAAAACCCGTTTCTATATTTTCTAAATTTATTTTTTGTTTTATGCCAGAAAACAAGGCTGTGGGATAGTTTCAAGACGTAGATCTCCCTTTGCTCTTAATTCCGGTTTGTTA
>JAGLFI010000101.1 GCA_023144585.1 Desulfobacula sp.
ATTAACCCCGTGAACGTATACCAATATTCGATTTGGAGAACCCATTAATATTAAGCAATATTTAAATAATTCCTATATTGAAAGCATGCTGACGGTTCAACGCAAAATCAATTTTGATTCTGACATCAGCTCAAAGCAGATTATAAGACAATTTTTCATCACTATCATGAAAAGAGAGTCGGCCGTATATGCCATGACAACTCTTAATTATGATCATGTCCTGGCCTGCATCCTCAAGCATTTCCCCTACAGAAAAGACGGTATTGATATATATGAATTCAAGTGCAAGGTGTATTTTGCAATTTGCTGGCTTGTATCCAATAAAACATGTTGCGTGTCCGAGGCTTTTTTGGAAAATCAGATCCATCTTTTGACCGATGATCGGCTAAAACGATTTGAAGATTTTTTTACCATTGCTGAAGATACCAATGTTATCGAAGTTAAAGAGGGTAAGATATTTAAAGATCAAACCAAATTTATCACCCAATCAAATTTTCATACCATCAGGATAGAAAATCCCATCCTTGTCATGGCCAATGAATTGGAACCAGTAAAAGAGGTTGCTCAAAAATCTTGTGATAAAATCATTGACCTTGTGAAAGACTGTATCATAGAAAAGATAGAAAAAGATTTTTCCCAGAATTATGATGATCACTATATTGAAGAAGAATCAAAGGAAAAACGAATCGGAAGGCCGTTATTTCTTAAGCATAAAAACCTCATTGCAGGCATCTTATTAATTCATGGTTACATGGCAGCCCTTGAAGAAATGAAAGCCTTTGCACATTATCTTTATGAAAAATCCTATACCGTTTATGTGCCAAGGCTGAAAGGGCATGGTACAGCGCCTGAAGATCTTGCCAAAACCAGGTATGAACAATGGATAGAATCTGTTGAAGAAGCCTTTGTTGTCTTGAAGCATTCATGCAAAAAAATAATTGTCGGCGGGTTTTCAACCGGTGCCGGGCTTGCTATGGAATTGTCAACAAGAATGGATAATATTGAGGCAGTGTTTGCGGTCGCACCTCCCATGAGACTTCAGGACTTAGGATTATATTTTGTCTCGGCCATTGATGCATGGAATTCCATGATAAAAAAGATTCATTTGGATACCATTGCAAAGAAATTTATTGAGAATCATCCTGAAAACCCTCATATTAATTACGTTCGAAATCCTATCGCAGGCATTCATCAGTTAGAAAAATTGATGGAACACCTTGAAACCAGGCTGAAAACCATAGATAAGCCAACCCTGGTGGTCCAGTCCAGAAAAGATCCTGTGGTAAATCCAAAGGGAACCCTTAAATTGTTTGAGCGATTGGGATCTGATATCAAGGAATATTATATCTTTGATTATGACCGTCATGGAATCTTAATAGGGGAGAGTGTCGAAAGGATTTATAAAGCGATTGAAAATTTTATTAAACAATGGGTTTAACTCACATTCCCCACACCTGTTTTTAATTGTGCACAATTAAATTATTTACACTGATCAAACTGCAACGTATGATGCTCTATTAATTTTATTTTTTAGGAGTGGCTTTCATGAAAGGCTATAAATTTGCCGGTATTCGTGCTGAAATTAAAAAAAAAGATCAAAAAGACCTGGGACTCATTTATTGTGAAAATCCCGCTGTTGCAGCTGCCCTGTTCACACGGAACAAAGTGATGGCCGCACCCGTGATTCTGGGAAAAGAAAAAATCAAGAAAGGCTTGTGTCAGGCAGTACTTGTGAACAGTGGCAATGCCAATTGCTTTACAGGAGACAAAGGGATACAAGATGCCGTTTCCTGCGCAAAAATGGCGGCCACATCCCTTGGTATTTCAGAAGATCTTGTTTTAGTGTCTTCAACAGGCGTTATTGGTGCAAATCTCCCCATGGATAAATTTGAAACCGGTGTTCCAAACATTGTCACTCATCTTTCTGAGAATCATGTGGATGATTTTGCAAAGGCTATTCTTACTACTGATACACACAATAAAATTGTAAAAGAAAGCAGCATAATAGGAGATAAAAAATTTTCAATTATGGGGATTGCAAAAGGTTCCGGTATGATTCGGCCGGATATGGCTACCATGCTGGCTTTCATCTGTACGGATGTAAATATATCGGCTCTGGATTTAAAAATATCTTTGAGTGCTGCCAATGAAAAATCCTTTAACCGGATCACTATTGATGGAGATACCAGCACCAATGATACGCTTTTAGCCTTGGCAAACGGTACATCAGGGGTAAAAATCAACGATACTGACTCTAAAAAAATCTTTCAGGACATGTTGGATAAGGTTTGCCTAAAACTTGCTAAAATGATTGTCAAAGACGGGGAAGGTGCCACCAAACTTATACAGATTATTGTTAAAGGGGCTCAATCAAAACTCGATGCCTTCAAGGCCTCTGAAACCATTGCTCATTCCAACCTGGTTAAGACGGCCATTTACGGGGAAGATCCCAACTGGGGAAGGATAACGGCTGCTGCCGGCCGGTCCGGAGCCCAGGTTGTACCGGAAAAGATGGATCTTTTTTTTGACGAACAGCCTTTGGTTTTAAAGGGCAGATGGCTGGGAGAGCAAGCTGAAAAAAAGATAGCTCAAATTATGGAAAAAAAAGAAATCACCATTACACTTGATTTGAATCTCGGCAAAGAGACGGATAGTTTCCTGTTTTGTGACTTCAGCGAAGATTATGTAAAAATTAATGCAGAATACAGGTCATAACGTGCGGCTTCAAAAATATCTGGCCCATGCAGGGCTCTGTTCCAGAAGAAAGGCAGAAGAACACATATTAAACGGCAGGGTAAAAGTAAACAATCAGATAGTCACAGAACTCGGAACAAAAATTCATCCTGAAAATGATCAAATATTCTTTGATAATCAACCCGTCATTTTAAAACAGGATGTTTCAAAAATATATATTGCCTTGAATAAACCACAAGGATTTGTCACATCCTGTTCACAGCAAAAATCAAAAATTATTCTTGATTTGATTGATATTGATGAGCGGGTGTATCCTGTGGGAAGACTTGATAAAAATTCCACAGGACTGGTGCTTCTGACCAATGACGGAGATCTTCATAATAAATTATCCCATCCGTCGTTTAATCATGCAAAAGAATATATTGTGACAACACTTCAGCCCATATCTGAAACCGCATTAAAAAAGATGGCCCAGGGTATCATTATTGACAAAGTTAAAACCAGAAAAGCAAGGGTGAAACGGCTTTCAAAAAATAGATTCAATATTGTTTTAAAACAGGGAAGGAACCGCCAGATCCGAAAAATGGTAGGCAAAATCGGGAACAGGGTTGATGTTTTAAAAAGAATCCGGATGGCAAATATCAACCTTGGAAATCTAAAACAAGGAAAATGGCGTTATCTGACCCCTGAAGAAATCAAACAATTAACCCAGTGATTGAATCCCGATGGCTTTTCTTATTTTTTCAAGAAAGGGTACGGAAAACTGCCTTGCTTTCATTGCACCCTTAAGCAGTATTTCATCAATATCCGACGGGTTTTTAATCAGCTCATCATACCGTTCTCTTGGTTCTTTCAATATTTCATTTATGTATTCAAAAAGTTCCTGTTTCATGGTTCCCCAAGCAATCCCCTGTCGATAACGGTTGGCCATTTCTTTTGTTTCCAATTCACTTGCAAATGCCTTGTATATTGAGAAGAGGGTACAGGTATCCGGATCTTTGGGCTCATCCGGTCCCAGGGAATTGGTTTTTATCTTCATAATTAGTTTTCTTAAGCGCTTTTGTGTATCAAACAAAGGAATATAATTATGATAGCTTTTACTCATTTTACGGCCGTCCAGTCCGGCGAGAACAGCAGACGTCTCATCCACAACCACTTCGGGAAGGATAAACAGCTTTTTATAAACATGATTAAATCTTGCCGCTATATCTCTTGTCATTTCAAGATGCTGAACCTGATCTTTGCCAACCGGTACTTTTTGAGCATTAAATATCAGGATATCTGCAGCCATCAGTACCGGATATGAAAAAAGTCCCATTGCTATTCCTTTATCCGGGTCCTTATTTCCCAGTTCTTCATTTTGTGCCACCGCAGCCTTATAAGCATGGGCCCTGTTCATCAGTCCTTTGGCGGTAAGGCAGGTGAGTATCCAAGTCAACTCGGGGATTTCAGGAATATCAGACTGTCGGTAAAACACGCAATTGTCATAGTCCAGCCCCAAAGCAATCCATGCGGCTGCAATTTCAAGGGCGGATTGTTTTCTCAGTTTTGGATCATGGTTCTTGATTAAAGAATGATAATCAGCAAGAAAATAATAAGATACTAACTTTGGGTTTTTACTGGTTTCAACTGCCGGACGTATGGCACCGACATAATTACCCAAATGAGGGGTTCCACTGGTAGTGATACCGGTCAAAAAATTTGCATTTTTCATGTTCAATAGTTCCTGAGGTAAATGATGTTTAAAAATATTTCAAATTCAGCCCTTAATAAGCTTGTTTTTTCTGGCATACTCTGTGGCAAATTTGATTTCTTCTTTTTTTGTTTTTAATTGCCCATCCAGTTTAGCGGTTAAAATCTGGTTGAGTATTGTACTGAAAACAGGGCTGGGCGGTACCCCAATTTCTAATAAATCTCTACCCTGAATGTAAGGCCTTATATTTCTTTGATGTGTATAAAAATTTGAAATGGCTTTTCTTGTCTCATCACTTTTTGCCCGAGCCATCATGTATAAAATAAATTCGGTTTTAAAATTAATGAGAATCCAGTACAGGTCTTCTTTAGTATAATTGGCTGCGTTTTCTATTAATTGAAGTTGTTTTTCAGCTTTATACCTCTTTTCCAAAAGGATGCCGCGTTCTTTTACGGGTACTTTGAGCCTGTTGCAGATCTGCTCACAAACCTTATAAGAACACCGGTTCAAAAGTGCCATAAAGTAAATTGACCACCTTGGGTATTGGTCATCGACATATAACAGATCGTGCCAGGATAGTGTCTTATTTACCGACTCAAGCAAATGATATGTATTTGGGATAAAGGTCA
>JAGLFI010000102.1 GCA_023144585.1 Desulfobacula sp.
GAACCTGATCAAAAATAACTTTACGCGGCACCTTATAGAGAGATAATTTTGATTTTGCAAATTCAATTATATCTTCTTCACTCAACTCTCTCCCTTCTTTGAGTTGAACAATTGCAAGAACAATCTCCACCAGCCTGTCATCCGGGTATCCAATACAGGCCACATCATTAATATCAGGATGATCCATCAGTGCATCTTCGATCTCAACCGGGAAGATGTTTTCTCCACCGCTGGTGACCATATCCTTCATGCGGTCAACAATGTAAAAATACCCGTCATTATCTTTCTTTAATAAATCTCCAGTGTAAAGCCAACCATTTTTTAATGCTTCCTGCGTTTTTTCCGGATTTGAATAATATTCCCGCATCATCCTGGATGTTCTGAATATCAGCTCACCCACCTGTCCATCAGGAAGTTCCTCTCCCGTGGGATCAACAATTTTGGCTTCAACACCAAAGGTAGGTTTACCAATAGACCCGGGTCTTGAAAGGACATCTTCCGGATAGAGGTTAAACAATCCGCCGCCACCGCCTTCTGTGATGCCATATATATTTGACACTGCACATGGCAGTTTCTCCACAAGGAGCTTCATAATATCAAATGGCACGGGCTGAGCACCGATCTCCATATATTTCCAGGAAGAAAGATCATAATCAGAAAGAATAATATCCCCTTTGTCCAGGGCATTGAGCAATGCAATTCCAATGGGAACAACAAACAGTACATCCGTACATTTTTCCTCTGCAACGGCTTCAATGATCCATTTGGGATCTCTGAAATCCCTGATGATTGTTCCTTGAGCTCCAGTGGCATAAAAAGGTGCCCACAAAAACATGGTGCCGCTGTGGTATAGCGGTAAAAAAAATAAATAATTATCATCCGTTTGAACAAAATAGGTCATTCCATTACCAACGGCAGTATTATTAATCGAGAAATGGGTATGAAGTACGGGTTTAGGTTTCCCTGTTGTACCTGATGTGAACATCATGGCAAGGCCGTGATCCCTGTCAACTTCCACGAGTGCATCAGATGTATCCTGGTATTCCTGGATTGTTTTAAAATCTATCATATCATCCGGGACATCCTTGCCGACACAGATATATTTTTTTATCGTTGACAGATTTTTTTGAGCAGGCTGGACAACCCCTAAAAATTCTGACCCAAGAATAAAGACATCAGGATTCGAGACTTCGGCCGCATATAAGATATCAGAACTTTCAAACCGGAAATTTAATGGGACAACAACAGCCCCTAACCGTATGATGGCAAAATACGTAACAAGCCATTCCAGTGAATTTTTCTGAAGGTGCATGACGAAATCATCCTGCTTAACCCCCAGCTCCTTTGCCAAGAAATTAGCTGTTCTATTTATCTCGTCATTAAATTCCTTCCAGGTCAAAGTTCGTCTTTCCCCCTCAGCCGGGGTTCGTTCGATCAGACAAACCTTGTCAGGAATATGCCGAGCATGAATTGAAGCGTAACCTGAATAATTCAACGATGCTCTCCTTTGTTATTAATTAATTATATTTTTAAACCAAAAATCTCCTTATGAAATTCTTTATACCCATATAGACACCAGACAAAGTTAAAAATTCACTTTATCAAGTCCTTTTAATCCAAGGATCTGTCTTGTCTCATCAGAGGTTGCAGGCGTCAGGCTCATTTCCTTGGCAATCCGTTTAATCATGTTCACCTGATCAGCGCTTGCTTTTGCCATAATACCTTTGCCTGCGTAGATGGAATCTTCAAGACCCACTCGCACATTCTGTGCACCCATAGCCATGGCAGTTGTTGTGATGGGAATCTGGAATCTTCCACCCGCTGCAACCGACCATGTAAAATTTTCTTCTCCAAGAACTTCCTTTGCCTCATCATGAATCAACACCAGATGTTTGACTGAGGGTGTCATCCACCCAACCATGGGGCCAAATACAAACTGAAGATGAACCGGTGCTTTCAGCAAATTTTCGTCAAGAAGCCAGGACACATAGCTGACATGACCCAGTTCATATATTTCTAATTCCGGCTTTGTATCAATTTCAAGAAAAGTTTTGCCATAAATCATATCATCATTAAATGTTGGCCTGAAAGTTACATTCTTGCAAAGTTCAAGATATTCTTTTTCCCATTCATGTTTAAACTCTTTAAACCGGCCGGCAATCTGAAAAATACCAAAATTAAAAGGAGCAGGATCAAAAGAACACATTTCCGGCTCCAGTTGTTTGATGGGGATTAATTTTTCTTCAGTGGTCTGATTCATGCCGCCGCCTGTGGTGGGAAGCAGTATAATATTACATCTTGCCTTGATCTTTGAACATACTTCCATGAAAAGATCAGGATCTGATACCGGCAGCCCGTTCTCAGGATTTCTTACATGGATATGGGCAATGGCAGCTCCTGCCTCATGGGCTTTTACCGCATCTTCCACAATCTCGTCAGGAGTTATGGGAAGGTAATCACTCATGGTTGGTATATGAACAGATCCGGTAACAGCTGCTGTGATGATTATTTTATGATCCATTTTTTTCTCCTGTTAAAAAAATTATTATCGCTTCTTACACCCTGTACTCCTCATCCAAATCAAGGATAAACATCCTCTTTTCTTTGACATTATCAATGACAAAAGAAGATTTAATCACCTGAATACCTTCTATCTGGGTGAGTTTTTTATTCATAAACTCCCCATAGGCTTTAATATCCTTTGCAATCACTTTGAGGATAAAGTCATTTGCACCGGCAATCTGGTAGCATTCAATCACCTCATCCAGATTAAAGAATTTTTCCTTTATGGCGGCCACAGAAGAAAGACTACTCAAACTCAGGCCGAGATTGACCATGCCCATAATCGAAAATCCTATTTTTTCAGGATCAATTACCGCCGTAAAATGAGAAATCACTCCAGCAAGCTCGAGTCTTTTTACCCGTTCAAGGGTTGCAGGGGCTGAAATCCCGACAATTTTAGATAGCTTGGAATTTGTTGTTTTTCCATTTTCCTGAAGCGTATTTAAAATCTGCTTGTCAATTTTATCCAGAACCATTTATTCCCTCACAAAAGTAAATGGTTATATTTTTTTTCAATCAATGGCAACAGTTCTTTTAAAGTTTCATCTATTTTATTCACAAGAAAATCAATTTCCTGTTCTGTCATTGCAGTTGACAGGATAAACAATCCCCTTGGAATGGTAAAAATTCCTTTGTTCAGCAAAGACAAATGCATGAGCGTATGGAGTTGTTCTATTGATTCCAATACCTGTTCAGCCGTTGTTATGGGTTCATTGACAAAATGCAGGTTCAAAAGAGATCCGATCTGATTGGACTGAATATTTAATCCATTGGACTTAAAGCTTTTTAAAAGTCCGTTTTGCAACTGATCTCCCAGTTTGTTTACATAAGCCACTGCGGCTTCATCGTATTTTGACAGGGCTGCATATCCTGCCTGCATGACAGTTTCATACCCGTTAAATGTTCCCGAGTGGTATAAAGGCTTGTCTGTTTTTTCATGACAAAATATATTCATAATTTCTTCTTTGCCGCCAAACACGCCAATGGGCAGTCCGCCGCCCACAACCTTTCCAACCGTTGTCAAATCAGGCATTACGCCATAAAGCTTCTGGCACCCGCCCGTATTCACCCTGTAAGAAAAAATCTCATCAAAGATCAGCAGGACATTATTCTCATACGTCACTTTTCTTACATGCTCAAGATATCCCGGTTTTGGCAGTACAACACCGCCCGCCCCAAGGAAAGGCTCCATAATAACTGCCGCGAGTTCTGAAGCATTTCCCTTCACTACTTTTTCAAGGGCGTCAGAATCATTAAAAGGAACTTCCAGCATGTCTTCGGTCATACCGTTTGGAATCCCTGCGGTGATGACATTCTTTTTTGTGGATGCTGCCACGCAGTCATGGGTGCCGTGGAATCCACCGGTCATTTTAAGTATCTTATCTTTTCCGGTATAGGCCCTTGCCGTTCTCAGAGCAAACAAAGTGGCTTCAGTCCCTGAATTGACAAACCTGACCCTGTCAAACCCGGGTATTCTTTCGCATAAAAGCTTAGCCAGTTTATACTGCCCCTGTGTAGGCGTAGAATACTGGGAGCCCCTTACAATACCCTCCTGTACTGCCTTTACAATATCCGGGTCCCCGTGGCCATGGACAATGGCACCATATGCATTGGTAACATCAAAGAGTTTGTGCCCCTCATGGGTATAAACATAGGCACCTTGTCCATAGTCGATATGAATGGGATAGGGTTTAAAATAACTTAAGCTTCTGGTTGCACCACCGGGAATATAATTGATCAGCTTTTCATGACGCTCTTTGGAAACAGGAAACTTTTCCTTGTAGGCGTCAGCAATTTTCTTTTCAATTTGGTCTTCAATACCGGTTTGTTTTTCACTCATGGTGTCATCCTTTTATTATTCTTTTTTATGAACAATCAAAAGCTCGCCAATCTCTTTTTCTATTTTTTCTACAAATTCACCTGATTCAATTCTTGCTTTCAGTTCTTCAAGATCATCAATATAAACCTTGTCTTTGTCCATATAATCAAGGGTTTCACGAACAGCTTTATGCATTATTTTACCCGCAGGGCTGAGTCTGTCAATTCCCCTTTGATCTGCTGCCTGGGCTGCGCAGAGCAATTCAAAAGAAAGAATATGGTTTGTGTTTTCAACAATTCTTCTTGTTTTTCGACCTGCAATCAGACCAAAACTGACGATATCCTGGAAATCAGCAGTGGATGTGATGGACTGAATAGATGCCGGAACTGCAAGGGTTCTGTTTTCAGCAACCAGTGATGTTGTCATGAACTGACCGCCCATAAGTCCCATTCTAATCCCTGTATCTTCTTTGCAAAGAAAGGGAGGCAGCCCTGTGCTGTGGGCTTCATCCATAAACCGATCAATTCTTCTGTCACTTACAACACCAATATTGACCATGGCGATCCCGAGACAATCCATTGCAAATGAGATGGGCTGACCATGGAAATGACCATTATG
>JAGLFI010000103.1 GCA_023144585.1 Desulfobacula sp.
CTGTTTTTCATGTACTTGGCCATACCCACGGATTTCATAGGGGTCATGCCGGCCATGATAAAAGTTTTTTCAGTCAATCCTCTGTCAGCAGCCCTTCTGATCCATTCTTTGAATTGATCTATATTATAAATGCACTGGGTCTGGATAAATTCAGCACCGCAGGCAATCTTTTTAGCCAGACGCGGTACCCTGATTTCAAACGGATCTGCAAAAGGATTGGCAGCAGCACCCACAAATATTTTTGGCGGCTTTTTAATATCATCCCCGCCGAGAAATTTTCCTTCATCCCGCATGTGTCGAACTGTCTGAATCAATTGCATGGAGTCAAGATCATGAACATTCTGACCCTGTGCACAATCACCAAAACTCTGGTGATCTCCGGACAGACAAAGCATGTTTGGAATATCAAAAGAGGCCGCTCCCAGAATATCACTTTGAAGGGCAACCCTGTTTCTGTCCCGTGTTACCATCTGGAGAACCGGTTCAATGCCCATGAGTTTGAGATGCACACATGCGGCAAGAGAAGACATTCTTGTCATGGCAGTCTGGTTATCTGTAACATTAATGGCATCCACGTGATCCTTGATCAACATGCCCTTTTTTTTGACCTCTTCCGCATCAGTTCCCCGTGGAGGCCCGCATTCGGAAGTGACACCAATGTGTCCTGCTTTTAATACTTTTTCCAGATTACTTGCGGTATTTAAATCACTCATATCTTCACATCCTCCCTGGTTACCGTCCTTGGACCGCCTGCTCTGTCTGTGGACCAATCTTTAATCGGAGCAAGTTTCTCATAATCATCCATTTTATCCAATGCTTTCAACCTGTCTATAATAAGCTGCCAGGCACAGTCAACATCTTTGCTGATCTCACATTTACCATTTGTCGAACCGCCGCAGGGACCATTGAGAACTCTTTTGGCACACCTTGAAACAGGGCATATTCCACCGGTTCTGGCCAGCACGCAGGAGCCGCATGCCTGACATCTTTCCGTCCAGAGGCCTCTGTCTTCATTGGCACCCAAACAAACTGTATTCACACCTGGCATCAAGGGCATTGTCAGATACTTTTCCGCGGCGAACTGCACACCAACACCGCAAGCAAGAGAAACAATGGCATCATAATCATCAATATTGCTTCGAAGTTCTTCCAGATACTCATGATCACACTGACGCTCAAGAGTTCTCTCCTCAATCACTTTTTCATTGCCTTTATTGATAAAATACATCCTTAAGGCAGATGCTAAAATTTCCACTTCCTTTTTACCGCCCGCTTCACAAACTGTCACACATTCATTACACCCGAGTATTAAGATTCTGTCGAAGTCTTTTACTTCATCAATGATCTCTTCAATGGGTTTTTTTTCTGCTATTATCATAAGCCAACCTCGTATATTAAGCTGTTATTTATATTTTATTCTTATGCAGCATCTTTTTTGTTTTGTTTTGCCACCCTGATAGGCGATGGCCCAAGTGCTTTGATCTTAGTATCCATCTCAATGGAATACTGGGCAAACAAAGGACCTTCTCCGGATGAAAGGTTATACATTTGAACCCGTTCGCCTCCCACTCCAACCTGGTCAAGAATTTTAGCGGCTTGTTCAACTCGTTTTCTGGCCCGAAAATTCCCCTCATTGTAGTGGCAGTCTCCTTCCATACACCCCACCACATATACGCCGTCAGCCCCTTTTTCAAAGGCTCTTAAAATATGGATAATATCTACTTTCCCGGTACAGGGAACGCGAATTATCCTAAAATTTGAAGGAATCTTCAACCGCATGGAACCTGCCAGGTCCGCAGCTGAATACCCTCAGAAATTACAGCAAAATGCCAAAATCACCGGTTGAAAGTCATTCATTATATTACCCCTTCCAGCAAAGACTCCACCTTGCTGAGCAACTGATTATCTTCATACCAGTTTAATTTTATTGTTTTTGCAGGACATTCAGCGGCACACACACCACATCCCTGACAAAGGGCCGGATCAATGTAGCTGACGCCAAATTCATTAATAACCGGCACATCATATGGACAGGATCTCACGCAGACAAGACAGGAGGCACAATTTTCCTGTTCAACTTCAGCTGTTACGGCTGACAGGGTCAGGTATGGTTGAGAAATAAATGTAGTAGCCCTTGATGCTGCCGCCATGGCCTGAGCAATCGTTTCAGAAATCAATTTTGGGCCGTGTGCCGTACCACAGATAAAGATACCCTCTGTAGGCGCTTCAACCGGCCTGAGTTTCACATGGGCTTCCATAAAAAAGCCTTCAGCATTTCTATTGGTTTTAATGATGGTTGAAAGTTCCTCAGTATCAGCGGCCTTTACCCCAGCACTCAATACAACAAGATCTGCACTGGCTTCTATTTTCGGTCCCAGGACATGATCGGTAAACGTCACCGCCATCTTTCCATCTTCACCCTTGGCTACCTCGGGTTGATTTTCCGGGTCAAACCGTGAAAAGATAACCCCGAGATTTCTTGCTTTTGTGTAAAATTCCTCAAGCATGGAATACATTCTCATGTCCCGGTAAAGAATGAACACATCAGTATCTGCATTCTGTTCTTTCAGGGAAATAGCGTTCTTGACGGCACTCTGGCAGCAGATTCGTGAACAATTGGGATTCTCTTCATTTCTGGACCCCACGCACTGAATCATGATAACCCGGTCAAGATTATTCGCCTTTTTATCCTCAATCAAGTCGGTCAGTTCAATCTGGGTAACAACGGCATCGCTTTCATTATAGCCAAATTCTGTGGGCTGGTATTCTGTTGCACCGGTTGCCACAATCAGGGCACCATGGTCAATTTTTCTTTCTTCCATTGATGTGCCCACAAGGACCGTCGTCTTAAAATTGCCTTTATACCCGCCGAACCCAACAATCAGGGCCTGTTTAAGAACCTCTATCTTGTCATGATTCTCAATCGTCTGCACAAGATCGTTCACATAGGCCCGGATATCATCGCCTTCAATGGTATGATGCAGTTTGTTTCCAAGACCGCCAAGGATATTCTCCTTTTCAATCAGGGTAACTTCATAACCCTGATCCGCCAGGCCTTTAGCAGCCGTCATACCTGCAATACCGCCGCCAATGACAAGGGCCTTGTCAATCACTGTTATTTGCTTATCATGAAGCGGCCCCAGGGTTGCAACCCTTGCCACTGCCATTCGAACCAGATCTTTGGCTTTTTGAGTGGCTTTTTCAGGTTCATGAAAATGCATCCAGGAACCCTGATTTCTGATATTGGCCATTTCAAAAAGATATTTATTTAAACCAGCTTCCTCTAATGTATCCATGAAGATGCCTTCATGGGTTTTAGGGGTACAGGAGGCCACCACAACTCGGTTGAGCTGATGTTCTTCAATGAGTTCTTTTATGCTGACCTGTGTATCCTGGGAACAGGTAAACAGGTTTTCACCGGTATAAACGACATTGGGGAGCGTTTTGGTATATTCTTCCACCGCCTGAACATCAATCACCCCGGCAATATTAATGCCGCATCTGCAAACGAATACTCCGATTCTCGGTTCTTCACCCAGAACATCTCTTTCATCCGGCATGACAAGCGTTTTTGTCTGTGTATGGCGCGCCCCGGCAAGTTTTATTCCGGCAGCCGCAGCAGCCCCGCTGGCTTCTGTCACAGAAGAAGCAATATCTTTGGGGCCCTGGAAGGTTCCCGATACATACACCCCTGGCCGGGATGTCTGCAAAGGATTGAATGTGGAAGTTTTTACAAAATTATATTTATCCAGATCAACATCAATCCTTTTGGCCAATTCCACACTCTCTTCGGGAATGACAAGCCCGACAGACAAAATGACCATGTCAAATTCTTCCTTGAGCATATTGCCTTCTTCGTCCACATATTTGAGAATCAGATCCTCTGTTTCAGGTTTTTCCACCACAGAATGGATCCTTGATTTTACAAACCTGACCCCTTCCTGATCGGCAGCTCGATTATAATATTTTTCGTAATCCTTGCCAAAGGTTCGCATATCCATATTAAATATGGCCACATCCAGCTCTACTTCCGAATGCTCTTTGGCAATCATGCCGTCTTTGATGGCATACATGCAGCACACCGACGAACAATACCCATTGCCACACTTATTGGTATCCCTTGAACCGATACATTGAAGAAAGGCTATCTTTTCAGGTTCTTTTTCATCGGAAGGCCGGACAAGGTGGCCCATGGTCGGACCGCCCGCACTTAAAATTCTTTCAAATTCAAGAGATGTCATCACATTTTGTGATCTCTTGTACATATAGATATCATCAAGTCCTGACGGGTCAAAGGGTGCGGCACCGGTTGCCATTATGACAGATCCCACATTCAGATCTCTTATCTTTGGCTGTTCCTCGTGAATGATGGCGTCTGCAAGACAGACATCCACACACTGATAACATTCCGAACAGATCCCGCAGGAAAGACAACGGGCCGCTTCATTTTCAATGGCCTCTCCGGCAAGATCCAGGGTCACTTCCTTAAAATTGCCTTCCCGTTCATCCACACTGATTTTAACCGGTTTCACCCGTTCAATCCGGGGCACATTATCAATATCAGGCTTTTCAAACTCCCAGGATTCTTCCCGGCCTTCTTTTAAATCTTCACCATTGATGAATCGATGCATGCTTTCAGCAGCAATCTTTCCACTGGCGACAGCATCCACAACTGATTTAGGCCCATAAAATGCATCACCGCCTGCAAATACCCAGTCGATGGGAGTCTGCAAGGTCACAGGATCAGCTTCAAGCCCACCGGGCGGGGTCAAAGAAATGCCTTCTTTATCAGCAAAATCCAACTCCCCCATCTGGCCGATGGCCACAATGACAGTATCTATTTCATAAGAGGTTAACTGACAGTCATCATATTGGGGACTGAACCTGCCGTTTTCATCAAATACCGCCGTACATTCCTGGAATTCGATTTCATCGACCCTGCCATCTATGCCCAGAAATCTTAAGGGCCCAAGGCTGTTAATAATTTTAACTTTTTCTT
>JAGLFI010000104.1 GCA_023144585.1 Desulfobacula sp.
ATGACGGCGTATGGTTTCAGGCTGTTGAATTTGATAATGGGATGAATGATGCCAAACGGTGTAATGATTCCTGTTGGGCTCAGTTTTCACCCTATGAAGCATTTGCCATTAAAAAATTTTTAAAACTGGATGATCAGTGCGGATTGGAAGGACTTAAAAAAGCATTAAGTTTCAGGATGTATTCATTCATTAATGAGCAATCTGTTGTTGACGAGGGGCCTGAAAGTTTTGTATTCCAAATGAATGATTGCAGGGTGCAGTCTGCAAGAAAGAGAAAGAAACTGGATGATTATCCTTGTAAATCGGCAGGGCTGGTTGAATATGCCTACTTTGCAAGTGCGATTGATAAAAGAATTAAAACCGAATGTATCGGATGTCCGCCGGATGAACACCCGGATGAATGGGTTTGTGCATGGCGGTTCAGTATAAAAGAATAAAAGTAATGGATAAATAATAAGGAAGGGTTTGTATTATGGGAGTCACATCAGACAAGATCCAGGAGTTGAAACAAAAAGAGAAGCAAATTATGGGAATGGGTGGAGAAAAAGCTCTTGAAAAACGACGAGAAAAAGGAAGACTCAATGCCAGGGAACGGCTTGATATTCTGTTTGATAAAGGAACCTTCAGGGAATTGGATATGTTTGTCACCCACAGATGTACCAATTTCGGGATGGAAAATGTAGAAGTTCCGGCTGACGGTGTTGTAACAGGGCATGGTAAAGTGGATGGCAGAATTGTATTTGCCTATGCTCAGGATTTTACGTCAAGAGCAGGGTCGCTGGGAGAAATGCAGGCCAAAAAGATTTGTAAGGTCATGGATATGGCGATAAAATCGGGTGCCCCCATTATCGGTATGAACGACTCGGGTGGTGCAAGAATCCAAGAAGGAATTGATGCATTGTCCGGATATGGTGAAATCTTCTTTAGAAATTCTGCTGCATCCGGTGTTATTCCACAGATTTCAGCCATCATGGGACCCACAGCCGGTGGTGCGGTCTATTCACCTGCCATGACGGATTTTATTTTTATGGTCAAAGAATCCAGCTATATGTTCATCACAGGGCCTAATGTAATCAAGGCGGTTACCGGAGAAAAGATTACCTTTGAAGATCTTGGTGGTGCCATGACCCATAACGAAAAATCAGGTGTGGCACAATTTGCCTGTGAATCTGATGAAGATGCCATCATCCAGATGAAAAAACTCTTATCCTATCTGCCGTCCAATAACATGGAAGATCCGCCCTATGTGATGCCCACAGATGATCCCAACCGGGCAGATGAGTCTTTAGATTCCATCATACCGGACAATCCCAACAGGGCTTATGATATTAAGGATGTTATTGCATCCATTGTGGATGACGGGGAATATTTTGAACCCCATCAGTATTATGCCAAAAATATGGTGATCTGTTTTGCAAGGGTTAACGGACGTCCCATTGGTATTATTGCCAACCAGCCCAATCACCTGGCAGGATGTCTTGATATCGATGCTTCTGATAAAGGCACCCGGTTTATCAGATTCTGTGATGCATTTAATATTCCCATGCTGACCATTGCCGATGTTCCGGGTTATCTGCCGGGGAGCAACCAGGAATGGGGCGGTATTATCCGGCATGGAGCAAAACTCTTGTGGTGTTATTCAGAGGCAACGGTTCCCAAACTCCTGCTGGTTACAAGAAAGGATTATGGCGGTTCTTATCTTGCCATGTGCTCAAAACATCTGGGAGCGGATATGGCCTTTGCATGGCCCAGTGCTGAGATTGCCGTCATGGGTGCTGACGGTGCAGCAAACATTATCCATGCAAAAGAAATCAAAGCCGCTGATGATCCGGTTGCAAAGCGCAAAGAATTAATTGACGAGTATAATGATAAATTTTCCAACCCGTATTGCGCTGCTGCAAGGGGGTATGTGGATGCGGTAATCACACCTTCTCAAACACGGATTCGTCTTATTGATGCGCTTGAGGCCCTGGCAACAAAAAGAGAGTTAAGGCCGGCTAAAAAACATGGAAATATACCTGTATAGGATAAAGGGATAAAAATGGAAAAAAAAAAACTTGCTGCAGCCATGGCTGCCGTATTTGCCTACATTAAAACGTCCGAAGAAGCAGCTTTAATTCCTGGAGTTCCCGAATTGGTTCAGGAACTTGCTGTACAGCCCCAACAGGTACAAAATAATATCTGGGGAATTTCGGGACGTCAGACTCAAATGCAGGCCAATTCAATGATGCAGCTGAGAATGTTTAAATAAGAGATTTTGATAAAAAAAATAAATTATTCAGGAGAAAATAAATGAGTGAGCACACCCAAGTAGAAATGACTGAGATGAAGTATGGTAAAGACAGACCAGAGGCTAAACATCGATTGATGATAGAGGATTTATCCCTGCGCGATGGTCACCAGTCTCTTTTTGCCACAAGGGGAAGAACAGAAGACATGATCCCTGTTGCAGAAAGAATGGATGAGATCGGTTTCTGGGCCGTTGAAGTCTGGGGCGGTGCTACCTTTGATACCATGCACCGTTTTTTGGGGGAAGATCCCTGGGAACGCCTGCGAACCCTGAAAAGATATTTTAAAAAGACCCCATTTTCAATGCTCCTGCGAGGCCAGAATCTTGTGGGGTATAGAAACTATGCAGATGATGTGGCAAAGCTATTTGTGAAAAAGACCGTTGATAACGGGATGGAGGTTTTCAGAACCTTTGATGCGTTAAATGATTTTAGAAATTTTGAAACGGTTGTCCCGGTGATCAAGGAATGCGGTGCTCATTTCCAGGGCTGCATCTGTTATTCACTCACCGAACCTAGAATAGGCGGGGATGTGTATAACCTTGAGTATTACATCAAAAAAGCAAAAGAACTTGAAGATATGGGTGCGAACAGCATCTGTATCAAGGACATGGCAGGGCTTATCGCCCCCTATGATGCTTATAAACTTATCAAAGCCTTAAAAGATAATGTTAAACCATTGATTCATCTTCACAGTCATTTTACTTCGGGTATGTCGCCCATGACCCATTTCAAGGCCATTGAAGCAGGGGTCGATATTATTGATACCTGTATGACCCCTTATGCTTACAGGACATCCCATGCGGCGCTGGAACCCTTTGTTATGTCACTTCTGGGCACCAACAGGGATACAGGCTTTGATATCAATGCCCTGGCCGACATCAATGAAATTCTGGAAAAGGAAATAATGCCCAAATACAAGCATCTCCTGGATGATACCAAAGTTTCAATTATTGATATCAATGTTCTGCTGCACCAGACACCCGGCGGCATGCTGTCCAACCTTGTGAACCAGTTAAGAGAAATGGATGCCCTGGATAAACTTGACGAAGTTTACAAACAGCTTCCAAGGGTCAGAAAAGAATTGGGCCAGGTTCCCCTGGTAACACCTACCAGCCAGATTGTCGGTATCCAGACGGTCAACAATGTTCTGTTTGATACACCAGATGAGCGGTACAAAATGGTAACTGCCCAGGTAAAGGACCTTTGTTACGGGCTTTATGGTAAAACAAGCATCCCCATTGATTCTGAAGTACAAAAAAATGCTTTGAAAGGGTATGACAGAGGGGAAGATCCCATCACCTGCAGACCTGCTGAAGTGCTTGAGCCGGAGCTTGAAAAAGCAAAAGAAGAGATCGGAAGTCTTGCCGTGGACGATGAAGATCTCATCGTATATGCTCTTTTCCCTGTTACCGGTAAGAAATATCTCATGCAGAAATACGGTAAAGAGCAGGTGCCTGAAAGCGTAAAAGCCATCACCCTTGAGGATGTGGCAAAGCAGGATGCGATGGTTGCAAAACTCAAGAAAGGCGAATTAATTGAAAAGGCCAAATCGGAAGACATTCCTGAAAAAAGTGAATATGCCCGTACATTTAATGTTTTTGTAGAGGATGAATGTTTTGAAGTGGGTGTTGATGAAGTGGGAGGTGCCCCGGTTATTACTTACGCTGCTCCTGCAGCGCCTGCCCAGCCGGCTCTAGTTGCGCCGGCAGCCCCCATAGCTCCAGCAGCCCCTGTCGCACCATCAGTTCCGGCTCCGGCAGCGCCGAAACCTGCCCCGGCCGCCAAAGAAGAGCCAAAAGAAGAACCTGCATCGGCTGGTACACCTGTGTCTGCACCCATGCCGGGCATGGTGATTAAATATGAAAAGAATGTGGGTGATTCGGTCAATGAGGGTGAAACAGTTGTTGTCATTGAAGCCATGAAAATGGAGAATGCATTACCGGCGCCCACAAGCGGCGTGGTTAAAGCGGTAAATTATAATAGTGGTGATCCCGTTGCCAAGGGAGATGTGCTTGCCGTCATCGAGTAATACTATTTGACAAAATAATCAATATGCTTACTTTGGTAGTCTGAAAATGACAGACTACCAAAGGAAATGGATATAATGGCGTTTGAAACAAAAGAAGAACTTCTTGAAAAATATCTAAAAATGGACAAACCCAAATGTCCGCACTGTGATGTCGAGATGACATTGTGGGAAGTCCCTCTCTTTAACTTTAGCGATGGACTTGGCTGGGGCACCCCGTATATGTTTGTCTGTTTTAATGATGAATGCTCAAGCTATAAACAAGGCTGGGATTCCCTTCAGGAAACCATGGAAGTACCGGCATCCTATCGGTGCTATGTCGAACCGGGACAGAAAAATTTTGAATACATGCCCGTATTCAGTCCCGTGGGAGCCACGGGTGGAAAACTGGATGATGAAGTCCTGATCCGGGAAGAAGCAAAAAAAGAATTGATGAAGAAGACTTTTTCAGTTTTGACTGATTATTATATGTCAAAGGACTGGGATGAGATTTTAAAGATTTGTCTTGATGCCAAGATTCCTCCCAAAGCTCGGCTTAAGGCGGCCCAAATGGTTGGGGAACTAGGCGATGCAGATGCAGCAGAGCATTTGATCAATCATAAGTTTCCCACCCCTGTCCTGCAAGAAGGGGTGGAAAAAGTCATAGAGCAGCTCCATGAAAGACATTATACCCGTGAAT
>JAGLFI010000105.1 GCA_023144585.1 Desulfobacula sp.
TTTATTTCTGCAAGAGGCTCATGATATTAATGTTTTGTAAAACAAAAAGAGTTGAAATAGTTTGTCTGCGATATTCCACTAATAATTTTATAGTCTTGATCTCAATGTTTCATCATGCTAAACTTTTTTATCTTTTGTTAAGTAGCTTTAAAAATGAACCTGAATTAGTTTAGGAGGAAGTGAAGCAAAGATGTCGCCTCAAAAGGAAAACAACGTAAAAGAAGAAGTCGCTGCACTCAACCTGGGTAATAAAATTCGAAACCTTCGTAAACAAAGAGCGTTAACACTTCAGGAAGTCTCTGATCTGACAGGGCTTTCCAAGCCTTTGCTTTCACAGATTGAAAATAATCTCGCCGCACCTCCCATTGCCACGCTGATTAAGATTTCAACCGCTCTTGGTGTAAAAATCGGTCACTTTTTCCGGGACCATGAAATGGGAGATCGGATAGTGGTAGTAAAAAAACATGAACGATATAGTGTTAAAAAATTGTTTCATCATAAAAACGAATCCACAGTCGGGTATCGATGGGAATCTTTGGCATATTCCATGGTGGGAAAACAGATGGAGCCATTTGTTGTAAAGATAGAACCCAGAAAAGAAGATGAGCTGCTTTATAATGACCATAAGGGAGAAGAATTTCATTTTGTTATGAATGGGGTTGTTGAATTCAGAACTGCTGAACAGATCCATTTGCTTGAAAAAGGGGACAGTATTTATTTTGACTCCAGTATCCCCCATGCCCTGCGTGGTATTGACGGTATTGCCAAATCGTTGATCGTTATTTTTTCATCTAAATAAAATCAGTTTAATAAACGGCAAACAGCCACAGATATAGATACTTTTTAATTTTATACAACCTCAATATGCCAGGGTTCAAATCTCACACCAATATCATTATCACGGTCATATCTGAAGTTTAAATATCCAAGATTGTTAAGTTTTTTATACACATCTGTCTGTGTCAACCGTTCTGTAAAATTATGGATGCCATATCCTTTTTTCCCTACATCAAAATCTTCAACACCATGGAAGAAATAACCTGGTGGTGCAAGGGACCTGGAAGCCATAGAGAGGTTTCCATGGCTTTTTTTTGCTTTATTTAAAAACAGCAAAAACTGTTTCATAATGCTACGTACCCCGGATGTCAGGATGACATCGTCGCCGACTTCTTTTTTCATTTGCTTGTACATTTTGATGGACTTGCCGCGGTAAAGATAATTGCCGGTATATGGGATTTTTTTCACCTTTTTTTTAATAATTTTTCCAATAATGGTTTTGATGGGTTTATCACCCATAAACCCATAATTATTTACCTGGGATTAAAAAATCATTGCAAGGAAATTAAGTTCTTGTTTTGAAAAGGCACCAATTGCCGAATAAGATTTTCCAATTTTAATAGCATCGTCAAAATTCAACAGACAAAAATTTCCATATCCAACAATTTTTTGTATCCTTTTCAAGCGTCTAAGGGATGCATCTAAAAGCGGGAGAAGTTTTTTATCTAGAAAAATATCTACATCATAGGCTTTATCAAAAAGCCGTTTTTTTAATAACCGGTCTTTAATATGAGAATCAAATACGTCGGCATGATTTTCAACAGGTTCAGACGTGTCTGCAAACACTAGGGGTGTATTTGCCATTGTAAAAAAGTAGGCAGCCTGTTTTAAAAATGTTCTTCTATGCATCCGTTAATATTTCCAAGACAATCTAAGATTAACTATTCTTGTTATAAAATATGCCAGAAGAAAAATAATATAAATTTCCATCAGGTTCAAGCTAAAAATAGAAAGACCATCCTTACCCTTAGAAAAGAAGACAAATTCAGGAGATAGTTCTTGTTTTTTTTCTAATCTGTTTTAATATTCAACTTCATGTCAACCAGCATTGATTTGTGAGAGGAAAATATGAAACAAATTTGTGTATTGTGCGAATCTAACCCCGGATCACAAAATGAATAAAATTGACAGTCAACATCTTGATGTTGAAAACCTTGAAAATACCAGCAAAGCATTTTTTCAAATGTTTGGTACCCGGAAGCTTCTGGGCAGGCAATTTTTTGTTGATTTGGAAACTGGTTCTGAAACTAACCTGTTTGAAAAACTTCTGGCCGGATGCGGGTATGCAAATAATGCTAACGGTTTTTTCCAAGCCCTTGTTTCCAGGATAGGTCTTAGATCAGGAAAAGGGATTATTGTCAATGGTATTCAAATCCCAAATTTTTATGTGTATCAGCTTCTTGAAATTATGCTTCCCGGCAATAATTCCTGCCCGATAAAAACGGTTGATCAGCTTGAACAAAGGGCATTTGTCAGGATTAATGATAAACCAAAAATGCAAGAGGTGATGGATCAATATCCTGTCCGGCTGTCCGATCATGTTATCCGCCAGTCCATGGTATCAGAAGGGGTTGCAGGACAATACCTGCCATTTCTTGAAGAGCTTGATCCCACAGGACATACCATTACGTTTGACGGGCATTTTAAAACGGGCGTGTTAGAACAGATGTACCAAAATCGTGTGATTCTTCTTTTGGATATGCATTGCCCTGTTTATTGCAGGTTCTGTTTTAGAAAGCATAAGAGTACAAGAAAAGAAAAGATTCCGACATCAGCGGATGTCAAGGTGGCCATCGCTTATGTCAAAGAGCATTTAATGATAAAAGAAATACTGATTACCGGCGGGGAACCCTTGCTCAACAAACCTCATCTTGAAACCGCCATCAACGCCTTGATAAAGATCGACCATGTTCAAACCATCCGAATTGCCACAAGATCCATTGCCTATTATCCTGAGCTTTTTTTAAAAAACAGCAGGGCATATATCCGGTATCTTTTGGAAAAAAACACTCAATGCCTGGATCATGGCAAATACATTGAGATAGGGGTTCATTTCGTTCATCCAGATGAGGTATCAATTCAAAGCCTTGAAATCATTTCACAATTTGTTAAAAATGGCATCCAGGTCTATGTTCAAACGCCTTTTTTAAATGGGTTGAATACTGATGGAAAGGTCCTTGGCAGGCTGTTCAGCCTTTTACGACAGGCAGGTGCAAAAATTTATTACATTTTTACCCCCTGTAGTCCCATCCATGGGACAAGGGAATACTGGACATCCATTTCCCAGGCTTTTAAAGCAGGGAAGTACCTGCGGGAGCATTTGTCTGACCGGTGTGTTCCCAAACTATGTACAGCAACCCCCTTAGGAAAAATTGAGTGGCATACCAGTGGCTGGGCTGTAGAAAAGGATAAGACGGATGAAAACTACACTTGGATCAGAACACCCTATACACTGGCTTATTTCAAAGAATTCATGCTTGACTATAAGCATATGCCGGATTTCAGGGTGAACAGTGAAGGAACTCTTGATGCAAGATTTCGGGTTGATATGGGGGATGATGCATTGCTGGCGGGTAAAAGATCTGAGTATAAAAAAAACCCTGAACCTGAAATCTCTTTAGAGGTGATAGAAGATGTTCGATCTTGTTTGTTGACAAAGTCTTCATTGACTTCTTCAATTGCGAAAACATCTTCAAAATTGATCTCCCGTGTTCATAAGACACGAGTTGAAATGGATATGGGAGCGGGAAAAGATGCATTGGAATATATTAAGTGCAATCCTGATATAACTGATGTGGTACTTTGTTTGGATCATGAAGCGCTGTCATCCATGGAAAAGACGGATCGGATTGTTAACAGGCTGAAAACATTTCCTCATATTACCTGTATCAGGCTTTGCTGCAAACAATTTAATAACAGGCCGGATATTTTTACTGAGGATTTTATTGAAAAAATATCGGAATGGTGTGATTTTTCTATTGGCAATCCAGTAAGAATTGAGATTGAAACATGGTTTTTACTGCCGGACGAAATTTTGGACCTGCATGGTAAAATGGCTGAAAAGCTGGTCGGAAGAGGGGTGAATGTATATGCCAATGCCCCTTTGATTAGGGGAATCAATGATCGTCCTGAAACCATTGTAAGACTTGCCAATAAGTTGAGATATGCAAAAATAGAGTTTCATCATCTTTATGTGGCAGGTCTGAGAATTCAAAAAAAATTCAATGCGGATCAGCCTGTAGAAGTTGACAGGGTGATTGATATAGCTTCGCAGGTCAGAAAAGAATGTTCCGGCCGGGAGATTCCTTTGTATATCATCCAAACTCCTTTGGGAGAAGTTGACTTTGACCTGAGGAAGTCTTATTGAGCAAGCCTTCAATAATAGTTTCCACGGGGCAAGTTTTTATTTTTCATAGTCTTTTTTATAAACCGCATAATAAGTGACCGGAATCACTAAGAGTGTAAAGAGTGTGGAGGCAAAAAGCCCGAATATCAATGCCCATGCCAGACCTGAAAAGACAGGGTCAAAGGTGATGGGAAAGGCCCCGATGGCCGTGGTCAAAGCGATTAATATAATGGGCCGCATCCTGACAACCCCACTGATTAAGATGGCGTCCTTGAACGGGAGGCCCTTTTGTATGGCATTCTGAATAAATTCAATCAATACTAGGGCATTTCGGATGACGATACCGCCAAGGGCGATCATACCGATCATGCTGGTGGCGGTAAAAAAGATAGGATCATTGAAACCGGCCACACTCTTGGTAAAAAGGTTTAAAATAAAAAATCCCGGCATAATTCCGAGAATGGTCAAGGAAATGGCCATCATGATCAGTATGGGCATAAAATAAGATTCTGTGTTGATCACCAGAATAAAATAGATGCCAAAAAGGGCTGCGGCAAAGGCAAGACCAATATCCCTGAATACTCTCAGGGTAATTTTCCATTCACCTTCTCCCGCCCAATTGACACGAATCCCGTTTTGGACCGGGTTGTCTTTAAGTGTTTTGATCATATCCAGAATCGCTTCTCCGGGTGCCCTGCCCGTCATTTTTCCAAGTACATATACAACCGGTTCAAGGTTTTTATGGTAAATGGGTTTCTTGGTTTTTAGTTTGACGTAAAAACCCTG
>JAGLFI010000106.1 GCA_023144585.1 Desulfobacula sp.
ACCTGGGCGCATGTAATGGTTATTGGCTCAAAAGCGGCATCCTTTAATATGTGGAGTGTCTGCCAGTCCACTTTTGAAAGAAAGGTATCATCCCATGGGATGGATGGAGTTTCAATGATTTGACCCTGTTCATCTTTACACAAAATCCCTTCAAATCTTGACATATCTCTATCAAAACCGAATGCCAAAACCGGAATAATCTGCTGGGCAGGTCCGTGGAGAGCAAAGGAAAAATGATCAGACACTCCTTTAAACCGATGGGGATATGTCTGCCACTCAATTTCTCCTTTATAATCAGGTCCTGCCTGGGGACCTGCAAGGATGATGACGGCACCCTCATCTTTTAATTCTTTGGCAAAATCAAACAGATCCGGTCTTCCCCCAAGAGTCGAAAACCCCACTACTTTCTGTTGATCTTTAAAATAATGATTTAAGGCTATTATTAAATCGTTTTTATCATCCTCATTGGTAACCCCGACAACGATTGCCTCATAGTCAGTATGGTCATTAATGATGGTGGCTGCCATCTGGGGGCCTAAAAGCCCGTAGGATTCCCCTTTAAAATAACCTGTGATGATAACCAGTTTCTTTTTTCTCATATCTCTCTATTCTCATATAAACAATAATGCACGTTCCAAACATCCTTGGAACGTGCATTATAAACTAACTTAAAACCTTATGAAAGATTTTATAAAACTATGCTTCTTTTAGAGCAACTTTATGGCTTGTTGCATGCAGTTTTGCAGCTGCTTCCTGTTTTTTGAGGATGGCAACATCATCTGCATCAATATACTCAATAGCTTCAACTTCACAAAATCTGACGCACTGGGGATCTCCATCACACAGGTCGCATTTGAAGACCTTTCTGTCAATGGAATTGAATCCCATGGCTCCAAACGGACAGACTGCTACGCATGAGCGGCAGCCAATACATTTATCATAATCTATTTCCATTACGTTTAGTTCGTCGTTGCGGGAAATCGCGTTGGCAGGGCAAACACCCATGCACGGCGCATCCTGGCACTGCTGACAGGCCATGGGGATATAGACCCCATCCATTTCCCATTTCATTACTCTGATACGGCTTCTGGCCGGGTTTGAAACCCCGTCATGTTTAACCGCACATACCAGTTCACATAATCTGCACCCTGTACATTTTTCAGGGTTTATCATAAGGACTTTATTCTTATTTTCCATGATATACTCCTTTCAAACTTTTACAGCATATGAGAGGGCTCATTTTCCAGCCCAAGCCGTTTCAGGGTTTTTGCCTTTGGTTTGCCTTTTTTATCAAGTCCTTTGTGCTCATAAAATTCATCAATCATCACGGTGAATTTTCCCCTGTCTATTGTTAGTCCAACAACATCAGGTGCACCTCTTCTACAGGGCTCGTCAAAATAACGATGGTTGATCATATCGCCTTTTGCAAGATCATCCCTTGTCAAACCTTCCCTTAGATTGAAAAGTCTTTCTATCATATTGCAGCGTTCTGCAATATCCCATAGCTCTTCAGGTGTGAACTCAAGACCGGTGTTATAATAGAGAACTTTCGGCCAGTCTTCAAAGTTTGGCAATGTTGCGCCAAGGAACGTGGTATGGTACTTACAGATACCCAGGCAATCTACACCCATGTAGCAGTTTTCCTGCCAGAAGACCTGCCAGGCTTTTCCGATGTATGCGGTATGCTCTGATGACAGGGGACCTTCGTAGGGAATCGGACTGGAATAAATTTTTCTCAATACTTTTTCAGGCAGATGGTACAAGTCAATTGCCGGACGGCTTCTTAAATGGTCAGATCCCCTGGAAGATGTTGCAATGTTCAATGCCAGCGCCGGAGTGGCTCTTTCATCAGAATGAAGGTTACTCATTCCTTTTACCTGAATCAGGTAATCAAAAGCATTTTTGCCGAAGGTTTTAGAGGCTGGAATACCACCGTTTGCAAGGGCATCAGCGACTTTACCTTTTCTAAAGCAAATCCGCTCAATCATTTCAAGAACAGCTTCATCATTGCCAAACCGAAGATCAAGTCCGTCTGTATCTTTGCTGGAAATGATACCTTCTTCGTAAAGTTCCATTGCCCATGAAATCAAAGAACCTGTTTCAAGGTTATCCATACCATATTGATCAACAAGATGATTCCCAACAAGAACTGTTTCAGCCCTCGGTGTATCTGTTTCACCTCCGAATGCGCCTTGAGATGTATACTCAGGGCCTTCTTCATATGTGCCCTTAAGCGGTCCTGAAGGAATTCGGTACTGTGCTCGACAATGAACCTGGCACCCAAAACAACCTGACATATGATAGGGTCCCATTGTATCTTCACAGATCTCATCAATTGCTTCCGGTTCGATATCATCTGCATATTCACACTGGTTATACTGGAAGTTACGGGTTCTAACCCCTCCCCATGAATTGGTTGCACCCCAGATAAAAGGTGTTCCCAAAGTTCCCTGGGTCTTGTTTACCTTTGCAGATGTAATCTGATCAATAAAGCGCTTGTTATATTCAAGTGCTTCAATGGGATGGGCAATCTTAATATCCATGGTTCCCCTGCAGGCAATTGCCTTAAGGTTTTTGGAACCCATGACCGCACCCATTCCGGTTCTACCGCCAGCATTTTTAATACCGGTCATGACATTGGCAAATGCCACAAGATTTTCACCGGCAGGTCCGATAACAAGTGATTTTACTTCCTGATCATTTAACTCATCCCTGATAGCCCATTGGGTATCCGTGGTGGTTTTTCCCCAGACATTCTCTGCATCACGGATTTCAATCTCACCGTCATGGATATAAATATAACTGGGTTTTTCAGCCTTTCCTTTAATCACAAGGTGATGAAAACCAGCCCATGCCATTTCCGGGGCAAAAAATCCGCCCATATTACAGGAACCCAAAAGACCTGTTAAAGGAGATTTGGCCATTACATGGGTTCTTGCTGTTGCAGATGCACAGGTTGCCGTAAGGATGCCGCCGCTGACGATCAACGGGTTATCAGGCCCTAACGGATCACAACCTTTTTCTGAATGATTTAATAACAGATATGCATCAAGCCCTCTACCACCAAGGAATTTTCTCCTGACATCAAGAGGAATCGGTTTAACCTCCACCTCTCCGGTGGTAAGGTTAATATATGCAATCTTTCTATCCAACGCCATATTATTTACCCTCCATCTTTTTTTTGAATGCTGCCTCGGCAATTTTCTTGTTTACTTCCCAGACTGGCCCGCGAATTCTTGGAAAATCCGGGCGAATCCATGCAACTCGAAATTCACACGTACAAACCGGGCATCTTACATGTTTGTCTCCCGGTTTTGGTTTCAGCCTGCCCATACAGGTTGGATTATGGCATCTAAATTTACCGTATGTTCTGGTTTTACGCAGACTTTCGGCATCTGACAACTTATTGGTATCGACTGCCATCGTGACCCTCCTTTGTTAAAGTTAAAATTTGTATTGCTTTTTTATAAAATTCATAATAGTGAACACGAACGTAGTAAATATTATTATTATATGGTTGTCAAGCTAATTTTTAGCTATATTGTGAAAAATAAAAATTCATTATGGTGAACGATGACAAAAAAATATCAAGCGCCAATTGTTAAAAAAGCCTTTATTATCCTGAAAGCAATTTCCCAAAGCTCACAGGGATTAAGAATCAGTGAGATTTCAAGCATACTGGATATCAGCAAAAGCACGGTCCATGGCATTACCACTGCCCTGGAAGACCAGGGAGCCATTAATCGCGATTCTGTTTCAAAACGGTATACCATCGGCATAACTCTCATGGAGCTTGGAAAAGCAGCCTATGAAAAAATTGATTTTAAAAAAACTGCCCGCACCATTATGGAGGAATTGATGGAACAATGCCAGGAGTCTGTATTCCTTGGCATACGGAATGGTGACAGGGTAACGGTAATCGATATTGTGGAATCCAGAAAAGATTTTAAAATCACATCTCCCATTGGAACAGCTATCCCTTTGCTGGCAGGAGCAACCGGAAAATTATTCTTATCCAAGATGGAATCAAAGGATTTGCAAAAATATTTAGACTCAAATCATTTGGTCAGACTCACGCCCAATACCATTACCGAACCGAAACAATATGCCACAGAACTGGAAAAAGTTCGGGAAGCAGGCTTTTCCACTGACGATGAAGAGTATATTTCAGGCGTCAGGGCGGTTGCAGCTCCCATTAAACAGTATGGTGGCTATATTCCTGCCATCTGGGTGGTTGGATTTAAGGCTTCCATGACTCAAAAAAAAATACCGGGTATTATCGAACAAACAATAGCTGCTGCTGATAGAATCAACAAAAAATTGTCACTCCAGCCATAATACCCTATGCAGGCAATTGATACAGGCATTAAAAAAACCATAAATTTAAAAATTTCAAGTGAATAATCCGGAGGTTAATGGATGAAAGATAATAAAAAAAACGTTGTCCTAGGTTCCATGCGGATACCGTTTCTTGTGCTCCCCCCCACCTGTGTGGGTCTTGGTGTGGCAACAGCCTTATATTCCGGCGGTACCATTGATATTTTCCATCTGATACTTGTCCTGGCAGGGGCGGTTTTAGCTCATATCAGCGTCAATGCCTTGAATGAATACGATGATTTTAAAACAGGGCTTGATTTCAAAACCATCCAGACCCCATTCAGCGGAGGCAGCAAAGCAATTCCCGAAAATCCGGAAAATGCACATCACGCCCTGCTTATTGGTGTGAGCTCATTGGTTATAACCATTCTTATCGGTTTTTACTTCATATCTGTCAGGGGATGGCTGCTTCTGCCGCTTGGGTTATCCGGAGTGCTGATCATGGTGGTCGATAGTCGATAGTAAAAATCCTACCCCGGAGGGGCAGAATTTGGGTTAAGCCCAGAGGGCATGGTTTACTTGCTCCTCTCCAATCGACAACTTAAATTCTATATTGTGGTGCACCACAGCCGTCTTATTA
>JAGLFI010000107.1 GCA_023144585.1 Desulfobacula sp.
TCATCTCGCCAAATGGCTTTAGTAGGGCAGACATTCATGCAATAGGCATTTTCGCATTGATTACAGACGACGGGTATGTGATAGAGGTTCTCATTTTTATTAAGGATCGAAAGGCGGGAGCGTCTTGGATTATATCCATTGAGCATATCCATGCTGCATGCAAGCTGGCATATGCTGCACCCCGTACATTTGTCAAAGTTTGTATGAATAAATGCTTCGATGATTTTCTCTCTTTTAAATATTTTATATTAAAGCTGAAAATATCACATATTATGCACTATGTAAACTATTTTTTGTTGCTTTTTTAAGGAGGTTGTGATATTTCTTTTCATCGCATATTACATACTATGTGATACTAAATGTGCTCAACGTCAAGAAAGGAACAGGTGAAATGCTTAAGGCAATTAATATTACCAAAAAGTTTGGAGCACTGGCTGCTGTCAACAACCTAAGCTTTGAAGTGGAAGATCGGCAGATATTTGGAATAGCCGGTCCAAATGGAGCCGGTAAATCAACCTTATATAATCTTATTACAGGTTTTTACAAATATGAAGGCAAAATAGAGTTTGATGGTAAAAATATATCCGGACTTCCTACACACAAAATTGCTCGCTTGGGAATTTCAAGAACATTCCAAATTCCTCAAATTTTTGAAAGCCTGACAGTAGAAGAGAGTGTTAATATAGGTGGTCGTTTCGGCAGTTCTGGTAAATTTAATACTGGCTATTCTGATGAGATGATCGCTTTTACAAGTCTGGAACAAGAGCGCAGTAATAAAACTAACTTATTGAACTTGTTAGGTAAAAAAAGATTGATGATAGCCGCTGCTCTGGCTACAAACCCCAAAATATTAATGGTTGATGAACCTATGGCAGGTCTTAACGCCATGGAGATTAAAGAGATGACAGGCCTCATAAAAAGCATCAATCAGGATCTTAAAATCACAGTCATCATCATTGAGCATTTTATGAAGGTTTTAACAGAACTTGCCAATCCAATCTTGGTTATAGAAAATGGAAAAGAGATATGTACCGGGACTCCTGAAGAGATAACATCTGATCCCGAAGTTATTGCATGCTACCTGGGGGATTCACATGATACTTAGTATTGAAAATTTGAATGCATATTATGGACAGGCTCATGTTCTTAAAGATGTCTCTATTAACGTTAATGAAGGTGAAGTGGTGGTGATGTTAGGACCTAATGGTCACGGCAAAAGCACTCTGTTGAAAAGCCTTTGTGGTATGGTAGATTCAAAACATGGGAAAATATTGTATAAAGATCAGGATATTATTAAATGCTCATCAGAGAAGATAGTTAACATGGGAATTACATATATTGCTGAAAACCGTGAACTGTTTCCTTATATGTCAGTCATGGAAAATCTTAAGTTAGGTGCATATTCAAAAAATGCACGTAAACACGAAAAGAAAAATCTGGAAAAGGTTTTTTCGTTATTTCCTAGATTGGCAGAGAGAACAAAACAATATGCCAGTACCATGAGCGGTGGTGAAGCTAAAATGCTGGCTATTGCCCGTGGTTTGATGTCAAATGCTGATTTTTTAGCTATTGACGAACCTGCTTTGGGTCTACAGCCAAACTTGCGGCTGGAGGTAGCAAAAATTATTAAAGAAATTAATAAGCAGGGTAAAACCATCTTGGTGGTCGAACAAAACATTCCCCAAATCACCGATCTGGCTGATAAGCTATATGTTTTGGAAGAGGGACATATAACTTTTGAGGGTAGTAAAGACGATGCCTTAAGCCATGATAATCTAAAAGAGATTTTTTTAGGGATGTGACAGGCTAACGTATTGGCAAGTAGGAGTTGAAGTAAATACATCAAATATTTAACTCGCTAATTTAGGGAGAAACACTCTATGTTTATAGAGATTATTGAAATTATTATCAGCGGTTTATTGAACGGGTCTGTCTATGCCCTTATGGCTATTGGTCTAGCACTTGTATATGGTGTAACAAAAGCTTTTAATTTTGCATATGGATCTTTCTACACTATGGGTGGTTATTTTGCCTGGATACTTCTGGTTTCCCTGGGAGTAAAAGGTGGGTACTATGTTGTTTTTCTTACGGCAATTCCCTTTCTTTTTGTTGTCGGGTATTTCCTGGAGAAAATCTTAATTTCCCCATTACGAAAACGTGACGATTGGCAGATGAAAGCCATGATGTTAACTCTTGGGCTTTCTCTATTTTTAGATATCGGATATATTGCTGCATTCGGGCCAAACCTAAAGTCATTGCCAGATATAGTGGAAGGGACTCTTGCTCTTGGTCCGTTTGTATTTATGAAGCAGGATATTGTTATCTTCATATTATCCATTACAGGCTTACTTTGTTTTGCATGGTTATTAAATAATACACGTGTCGGAATGGCTGTCCAGGCAGTTGCTCAAAACCCGGTTGGTGCTCAGATTGTAGGCATTCCTAAAGAGCGTGTTTTTGCCGCCACCTTTGCCATATCAACAATCCTGGTGGGCGTTGGCGGGATTTTACTCAGTCAGAAAAATTTTGTTAATCCACAAGCCAGTACAGGTATTATGATTAAAGCCTGGGTGATTACAGCTTTTGGCGGTATGGGCTCGATCAAGGGCAGTCTTTATGCTGCTCTCATTATTGGAATGCTGGAGGCTTTTGTTGGGTATTACCTGGGAATGATACATATTGAAATCGCTGTTTTAACATTACTATTAATAACCCTGGCATTTCGTCCACAGGGTCTGATGGGAAGAGAATAAGATTATGAATGCTAAAAGTATGGCTACAATTCTTGCGGTTACGTATGGTTTTATAGGAATTCTGCCTTTGTTTCTAGGTGGCAGTTCAATTATGATGAGGATTCTGACCATGATTTTGATATGGTCTGTTGTCGCGTCATGCTGGGATCTCATCATGGGATATGCCGGTATCTTCTCTTTTGGTCAAGTGGCTTTTTATGTTATAGGTGCCTATTCATCTGCAATACTTTCAGTGTCGCTGAACGTGCCACCTATTATCGCCATATTTATGGCTGGGGGAATTACCGCAATTATCGGCGTAATTATAGGGTTGCCCTGTCTTAAACTTGCTGGCCCTTATATTGCTTTGGTTACATTTGCATTTCAACTGGCTTTGGAGCCTTTTCTTAAAGGCCCTATGGGAAAAGCGATTGGTTCAGGAGGCTCTAGAGGTATTATCTCTGTTCCCCCTATTAATCTTTTTGGCATGAGTTTGAGCTCCTCTGAACTGATACCATTTTTCTATTTTACACTTGTTTTAACCCTTATTTGTAGTGCTGTCATTGTGTTGATTTTAAAATCTCATTGGGGCACGGCTTTTCTGGCGTTAAAAGATTCTGAAGATTTTGCAGCAAGTCTGGGTGTCAGCGCCTTTAAATACAAACTTCTGGTGTTTGGTATTACCTCTTTTATCACGGGTCTATTTGGTGCTCTTTATGTGCATTATGTAGGTATATTGTCGACGAGAATGCTGAGTATGGAAGTTTTTACTGTTTTGCTGATTATGATTGTTGTGGGGGGGATTGGTCAATATCCCGGTGTTGTTCTTGGCGCTGTGTTCACAGTAACCGTAAACGAACTTCTCAGACCAATGGGTATCTATCGTCTTCTGATTATGGGCGGATTGGTTGTTGTAGTAGTATTACTGCTGCCGGATGGTGTTACAGGTTTAATTAAAAAATTTACTGATTACAGGCAAGCAAAAAAAGAGAGTCGAGTCTCCATTGAAAAACATGAATCAAGTGTTTAAAAATGGAATAAATATTTGTTACTATTTTTAACTTATAAAATGGAAGGATTAAAATGAAAAAAATTAGTTTGATGTTGTTTGTTATGGTAACTTGCATGGTATTCGGGTCATGGGCTTTTGCTACCGATACCGTTAAAGTGGGTTGTGCGTTCTCCTTAACTGGAGATTATGCAGGTTCCGGTGATAACTACTTTAAAGGCGTTGAGATGGCAGTTGAGGAGATCAATGCAGCCGGTGGTTTATTAGGCAAAAAACTTGAGATTGTTATGTTTGACAATCAAGATTTTGCTCCTGAAGTGGTTATGCAGGGTGCTGATTTTCTGATGGGTCAAAAGAAAGTTGCCGTTGTTGTTGCAGGTTGGGCAGGGGCTGGCGCGGATGTCAGAGCTTATGGTAAATATGACGTTCCTTTTTTTATTGATGATGGTTCCCAGGCTTCAGTTGATGTTTTCTTGGAAAACCCGGAAAAATATTATAATACTTACTTTATGACCGATGTTGCAGCCGATCAGGGTGGCAGTGTATTTGAAGCATTGCAGGCACTGCCCTATGATTATCCCAATAAAAAAGTTGTGCTGATCAATACTGATGATTCCTGGGGAGGAGAGATCGGTACAGTTATGGCAAAACGGTTTAAAGAGATCGGCTGGGAAATAGCACGTCACGAAATTGTACCATATGGTACTAATGAGTGGGGACCTATTTTAAGCAAAATAAGAAGGATTAAACCTGCGGTTATTCATTTTGAAATAGCTGCATCACAAGAACCAATTACTTTTGTCCGTCAATTCTTAAAACAACCGACTAATACGATTATCAGCCTTGGCTGGAGTATTACTCCTCGTGAAGTTGTCGGCACTCTTGGTAAAAAAGCTGATGGTGTTCTGGGTCAGATGCCTGCTGGCGTGCCAACACCAGTAGCTCCTACTGCCGAAGCGCAGGCATGGTTGGAAAAATATGAAAAACACTACAAACATAGTCTTGGTGTAGGCTCCTATATCACCTATACCAGTTTTATGGCATGGGCTGAAGCAGCTAAAGTTACAGGAGATCCCTATGATTTTAAAGCGGTAAATAAACATCTTAAGGAAGTTCCTTATAAAGGATTAATGGGTGATATAAAGTGGGGCGAAAATAATACCCTGCATGCACA
>JAGLFI010000108.1 GCA_023144585.1 Desulfobacula sp.
CCGGAAATGGAAATGTCTTCAAGAAGCGGATGGGAAATCGCTTTTTCAGCAGCTTCTATGGCACGGTTTTCTCCGGATGCGACACCGATACCCATCAATGCCTTTCCGGATTTCTGCATGGTAGTTCTGACATCTGCAAAGTCCAGGTTGACAAGTCCGGGCATCATGATTAAATCAGTAATACCCTTAACAGAATGGTGGAGAATTTCATCTGCCTTAATAAACATATCTATCATCTTGGCGCCCTTGGGTGCAATTCCCCTGAGCCGGTCATTGGGTATAGTAATAACGGTATCTGTAATCCCGTGGAGTTTTTCAAGACCTTCAAGGGCCTGGTTTGTTCTCTTTTTGCCTTCAAAAGAAAAAGGTTTAGACGCAACTGCCACTGTCAGTACTCCTAACTCTTTACAGATTTCAGCAATAACCGGAGTCGCTCCCGTACCTGTGCCGCCACCAAATCCGGCTGTAATAAAGACCATATGACTGTCTGCTAAAGCTTCTTGCAGTTCATCCCTGCTTTCTAAGGCTGCTTCCCGGCCTATGTTGGGATTTGCTCCCGCGCCAAGTCCCTCTGTCAGTTCCTTGCCAATTTGGATTTTTACTTCAGCCCTTGAATGTTCAAGAGCTTGGGAATCAGTATTGGCAACAATAAATTTAACACCCTGAAGCTTTGCGTCAATCATGTTGTTTACTGCATTGCCACCCGCACCGCCCACACCAATAACCTTAATTTTTGCCGTGTTCTCATTTTCCACATAAGAAAAAGTCATACCCACCTCCCTGAAAATTAAATTATATCTTTAAACCACTGTTTCATTCTATTTAATATTTTTGTAAAACCTTGACTCTCTGTAACTTTAAAATCCATTTTACAGCTTGCACTGGAACCGAAGATGATAAGACCGACACCAGTTGCATAGGCCGGATTTTTAACAATATCTTTTAACCCTCCAATTTTATTGGGTTCACCGATTCTCACCGGAACATTGAAAACAGATTCTGCAATTTCAACAATTCCATCAAGAACCACACTTCCACCTGTGAGGACAAATCCTGCCGGAAATGAATTCTCAAGACCATTGGAGAACAATTCTTTTTTCAAAAGAGAAAAAATTTCTTCTACCCTGGGTTCAAGTATTTCAGCCAGAATTCCCTTGGAAAGTTTTTTTGGCGCTCTTCCTCCTACAGCCGGAACTTCAATGGTTGCGCCACTTCTTACATTTTCAGGCACACAGGTCCCGTGTTCGATTTTTATTTTTTCTGCTTCCGGAAGAGGGGTTCGAAGACCAATGGAAATATCGTTGGTCAAATTATGTCCCCCCAGGGTAAGTTCATAGATAAATTTTACGTTATTATCTTTAAAAAGGGCCAGGTCAGTTGTACCGCCACCCATATCGGCAATGACACATCCCAGTTCTTTCTCTTCTTTTGTGAGAACGGCTTCGCCTGAAGCCAGGGATTCAAGGACGATGTCACAAACCTCAAAACCTGCCTTGTTGCAGCATTTCACAATATTTCTGGCAGAAGATACAGCGCCGGTAACAATGTGAATTTTAGCCTCAAGCCGGATGGCTGTCATGCCCACAGGATTTTGAATGGATTCCATATCATCAACAATAAATTCCTGAGGGATTACATGAAGGATTTCTCTGTCAGTCGGAATTGCCACAGCTTTTGCCGCATCAATGACCCGTTCGACATCCTGGTCTGTGATCTCACGGCCCTTGATAGCAATAATACCATGGGAGTTAAATCCTTTGATGTGATTCCCTGCGATTCCCACGTAAACAGATGAGATATCGCATCCTGCCATGAGTTCTGCCTCTTCAATTGCTTTTTTAATTGAATCCACAGTTGATTCAATATTAACAACTGTTCCTTTACGAAGCCCTGTGGATGGATGGGCACCGACACCAATGACGTTGATCTCGTCCTCAAGCATCTCCCCCACAATTGCAGTAATCTTTGTTGTCCCGATATCCAGGCCGACGATTATTTTTTCATTTCCCTGCAAATCAAACCCCCTTTTCTAAATTATTGTGCAGAGCATCAGCAAGTTTTGTTTTGATAAATACTTTTTCAATATTAAAAAGATCCATGGCGCAGATTGTTCTTTCGGGAAAGTTTTTATCAATATACTTGCTTATTTCTTTTGCTTTTTTTAATTTTGCTTTAAAATTATTAAATCCCAATTTGATTTGAATTGTTCCACAGTTTTCAGATGGCAGCTGGTTATAGATGTCATTGGTTTCAATGGCCATACCTGTATTTCTATCCCCTTTTATTCGCTTTACATTGCTTGAACCCTCAATTTTAAAAAAATCCATGATAGAATTAAACAAAGTACCGTTGAACATATATTGGTTATTGGAGCTTGTAAGATCAAGCCCGGTGATAATCGGTAAATTTTCCAAATGATCTTTAAGTGGATTGTATTCTTTAAATGGTCTGCCCTGGATATTAATCAGAATATCTGCCAGATTTTCTATTTTAACAATTGCTAAGGGCTTTTGTTCAATAATGGATATAAAAAGCACAGAAGCAAAATTTCTTTTTACACAGGCAGACTGAATCCATGGATGAGCAGCAATGAGTTTTTCAATGGTAAATAGATTAAGCCCAAAAATATTCTCATCACTGGTTAAGTTTGCAAGTCGAAGAATATCTTTCTTAAGTACCCGGTTTGTGCCTGAAAGTTCTATTTTTTTAATATTAAAAAAGTCTGATTGGGTAATAAAATCGTAAACAAATATGGATGCAAGGCTTAAGATACTGATAAATGCTACAGTTATGATACATTTGAGACAAAAATCAATGGCGACTCCTGAGTCTGAGTTAAAAGCTTCATTTTCGTTGGCATCAGGTTTATACATGTTTTTTTTAATTTTTTTATTCACCTTCCACCCTCACTTCTGTTTTAAGGTTAATATGGAATTTATCAAATACGATTTTTTGAATTTGCTGTTTTAATAGAAGAATATCTTCACATCTAGCATCGTTGATATTTACAATAAAGTTTGCGTGGCGTTGTGATACCATGGCATCCTTTATTTTCATCCCTTTGAGGCCTGACTTTTCAATTAGTTCCCCGGCAGATTTCCCTGATTTCGGATTTTTAAAAAAACATCCGGCACTTGCAGAAGAAATGGGTTGGGCTGCATTTTTTTTACTAAGGTTATGCTTAAAGCTTTCTTTTATTGTTTTTTGGCTTTCTTCTTTTAAAGTTAACCTTGCTGCAACAATAATATCGGCTAAATTGAGTCGACGGTAAGAGAATTCAAGATTATTTTTCTCAATAGTTTTAAATGCTAATGTTTTTTTGTTCAATATATCAATGGATTCAACAATGCCTGACATATCGCCTGATTTTGTCCCGGCATTCATCATAATCGCACCCCCGATAGTTCCGGGAATTCCTGCGGCAAATTCAAGCCCTGAAAGGCAGTGGTTGATGGCAAACTGGCAAATCTTTGACAAGCGTTCCCCCGCTGCAATGCAAATAGTTTTTCCATGGGAATTGGTTTGGGTGATACTGATTTTAGATTTTAAACGTTTTGTGACAACCACAAGACCCCGTATCCCTTTCTCAGTAACTAAAAGATTGGTGCCGCCTCCAAAAAGAGTAAGTGGTATATCCAGATCAGAGGCTTTCTTTAACAACGTTTTTAATTCTTGTTTGTCTTTTGGCAGAGCAAGCAGATCAGCAGGGCCTCCGACTTTAAAGGAGGTGTAGTCTTTCAACGGCTCATCCAACAAAAGATTAAACTCTTGAGCCAGTGTTGAATATGCTGTATTGTCTGTCTTTAACATGCCTTGCCTTTATAATATTTCAACCAGTTCTTCTCCCAGGGTATAAACATCTCCGGCACCCAGAGTCAGTACCAGATCCTTTTTCTTGATCTTATGGGTAATCATGGATAAAGCTTGTGTAAAATCAGGTGCATAGGACACATCTTTATGCCCATGTTTTCTGATACCTTCGCAGAGACATTGAGCACTGACGTCTTTAATTTCTTTTTCACTAGCCGCATAAATCGGGAGGACAATCAGGATGTCAGATTGATAAAAGGACCGGGTAAATTCATGAAACAATCCTTTGGTCCTGGTATACCTGTGGGGCTGGAACACAACAATCAGTCGTCTTCCCTTATAACTTTCCCTGATGGCAGTCAGCGTTGCCATGATCTCGGTGGGATGATGCCCGTAATCATCCATGATAATAATTCCTTTTTTTTCTCCTTTGATTTCAAGCCGTCTTTTTACACCTTCAATTTGTTCCAATGCTTTCTTGATAGTTTTAAACGGTATTTTAAGCTCGATCGCTGTGGCAATCGAAGCAAGGGCATTGGAGATATTGTGTTCTCCTGCAATATTGAGGTTGATTTCGCCTAAGCATTTTTCATGGTGAAAAACTTTAAAAAAACTTTTACTGCCCTTAAATGAGATTTCCCTGGCCTGTAGATCAGACTGGGCGGTCATTCCAAATGTGGTATAGCGAACCCGAACTTTTGGAAGAATATCCTGGATGTGTTCATTATCAAGACAGAGAATGGCGAGCCCGTAAAAAGGAACCGAGTTGATAAATTGAACAAATTTATCTTGAATGTCTTCAATATCCTTGTAAAAATCCAGGTGTTCCAGATCGATATTTGTGACAACTGCAATGGCAGGCGAATATTTTAAAAAAGATCCGTCACTTTCGTCTGCTTCGGCAACAATAAACTCACCTTTGCCATGCAGTGCATTGGTGTCAAGTCCTTTGAGAAGTCCCCCAATAATCACGGTGGGATCAAGCCCGGCAGTATTCAGAATTTGAGAGATCATTGAAGTGGTTGATGTCTTGCCATGGGCACCGGATATTGCAATAGAGTACTTAAGCCGCATCAGCTCAGCCAGCA
>JAGLFI010000109.1 GCA_023144585.1 Desulfobacula sp.
AACATACCGTTAACCTTGATGCATGCCTGATATAAGTAGCAAGCATGTCGGTTATGGCATTAAAAAGTTAACTTTTCCTACAGCATCCGGTTTTCAGTAAGCAAATCAGTTGTCATATCTAATTTTCAGCGTTAATAACATTTTCAGTGCCGGTGAGGAGGAAAGATGGGGGAGGTTTCTGAAGTTTTATATATTTAGACCATGGGGGAAATTTTGGACTATTTGATTCGGTAACAGCCTGTCGAGTAAGAAATGACGTGGAGTATCCTTGAACAAACTTCATAAAAAGAAATGCAAAAGGAAAAAGAACCATTCCAGCAGCAGTCCATAGAAGAGTCAAAGGAATGGCAATGCAATTCATTAACAAAATATGGGCATATTTTAAGACCTTATGGTTTAAACGATTTTCAAATAAATTATAGAGGTACATTTTTGGCAGTAAAATCTCAATTAAAGTTTAAAACAATAGCGGCATTGGTACCTCCAAAGCCGAATGAATTTGAAATGGCAAAGCCTAAATGGGCTTCTTTTGCAGTATGAATCACGTTGATTTGAGGGCAGTCATCATTAAGGCTTGAAAAATTGATATTCGGGGCTATAAATTTGTTGCACGCCATAAGAATTGTATAAATAACTTCACTGGCACCTGACATCCAGCATTCATGGCCGGTCATGGATTTTGTGGATGAAACAGGGGTTATATGACCAAATACTTTATTGATGGCAATGGCTTCGGCAAGATCTCCTGTGAGGGTTGATGTCGCATGAGCGCTGATATAGTCTATCTTTTCGGGTGCAATACCGGCATCTTTCAGGGCATTTTCCATTGCTTTTACAGATCCTTTCGGATTGGGCTCTGAAAGATGTTTGCCAAGCCCTGATGAGAACCCGTACCCTTCTATTATACAATAAATATTTGCACCTCGTAAAATGGCATGATCAAGATCCTCTATTATAATGGAGGCGGCACCCCCTCCCGGGACAAGCCCGTTTCTTTCTTTATCAAAAGGTCTTGAGGCTTTTTCGGGTTCGTTAGTTCGGGATGAAAACGTATTCAGAGAATCAAAGCTGGCCATTGACATCCAGTTTGTTTTCTGGGCACCCCCTGCAATGATAATATCCTGATAACCACTTTTAATCATCATTAATGCCTGCCCAATGACATGGGCTCCGCTTGCACATGCAGCACTGATCGTCCAGTTTGCGCCACGGGTTTTAAAGTGGGCGGCAAGATTCATTGTGATGGTTGAATTCATCGCCCTGAAGATATAGCCGGAACCAATATAATGGGTTTCCTTATATTTTTTGGCAATTTCAATGGATTCAACACCCGCTTTAATAGTGCTGTCATTACCAAATATAATCCCGCATCTGTCACTTTGTATCACCTCTTGTGAAAGCCCGGAATCTTTTACTGCATCTTTTGCTGCAGAAAAAGAAAAAAGTGCCGGTTCACACATGGTCCTCATGGCTTTCTTGGAAAGTCCCAGATTTTTTGGATCAAACCCGTTTATTTTAGATGTCAAAGGAGATTTGAATCCCAGGTTTTTCCTTTGTTTATCATAAACAATTCCGGAACGACCGTTTTTCAAGGCTGATACAACAGATTCTACATCATTCCCAAGGCATGAGACTATACCGATTCCGGTTATGGCAACTGATTTTAATTTATTTTTTTCCATGGCAATCTATCATTAGAAAAAACAGGAGTGAATATCAAGTCCTTCCCGATATATTTTATAGAATCCCGCCATTAATACCAATTACCTGGCCTGTAATATATCCGGCGTCTTTTGAACATAAAAAAAGAACTATTGCGGCAACTTCTTCTGGTTTACCAAGCCTGCCTGCCGGTATTGTCTTTGTTATTTCCTTGAGCGGCAGGCCCTCAATCATTTCGGTTTCAATAAATCCGGGTGCTACTGCATTTACAGTGATATTCCTTTTTGCAATCTCACGGGCAAGCGCTTTGGTGGCTCCGATGAGCCCTGCTTTTGATGCTGAGTAATTCACTTGCCCTGCCTGCCCTGTCTGACCTGATGTCGAAGATATGTTGATAATTCTTCCAAACCGCTTTGGCAGCATGTTTTTAACGGCAAGTCGTGTTACATTAAAAAACCCTGTCAGATTTGTATCCAGAACACTCTGCCAATTCTCCTTTTTCATCCAGATCATGAGCATGTCATCTCTGATACCGGCATTGTTTACCAGAATATCTATCTTTCCTTTTTCCGAGATAATTTTTTTTATGGCTTTTTCCGAGTCTTCCTTGCTTTTTACATCAAACTGAAGGAGAGTCCCATTCCCTCCATTACTGATAATCTCTTTAAGAATTGCATTCGCTTTTTTCCTGTTGGAATTGAAATTAAGATATACAAACCGTCCTGACAGGGCAAGTGCTTTGGCGATTGCTTTCCCAATCCCTCCACTGGCCCCCGTTACAAGAGCGATTTGAACACTATCGTTTTTTATTCCTGGCATGTTTTCTCCTTTGTCTTGATTTAGAGATAAAATGGTATTTAGTTTTCTTTTTTTAAAATTAATGTTGCGTTTATTCCCCCGAAAGCAAAGTTGCTGGTCATGACCTTTTTAAGAGGCAGGTTCATTTTTTTTTGTACATGAAAAATTCCTTCACAGTCAGGATCAATGTTTTCAAGATTAAGCGTGGGGATAATGATATTATGTTCCATCATTAACAGGCAGAATATCGCCTCCATGACACCGCTTGCTGCAAGTGTGTGGCCTGTAAACCCCTTGGTGGCACTGACAGGGATTGTATCGCTGCAAAGTGTTTTGATCGCCTGTGATTCAGCGATATCCCCAAGTTTTGTACCGGTTGCATGGGCATTGATATAGTCGATTTCATTTATGGCACATTGGGCTGATTCTAAGGCACCTTTCATACATCTGAGCATTCCTTCGGGCCGGGGTGACGTCATATGTTCACCATCACAGCAGGTGTTGTAACCAATAATTTCTCCGAAAATTGCGGCTCCTCTGTTTTTTGCATGCTGTAACTCTTCTAAAATTACGGTTCCTGCCCCTTCACTGACAACCAGACCATCCCTTGCAGCATCAAATGGCCTTGGCGTTCTTAGGGGAAGGTCTCCATAACTTTTTGATGCGGCATGAAGCACGTCAAAAACTCCGGCAGTTGAAAAATGCAATTCGTCCGCCCCGCCACAGACCATGATGTTTTGATATCCGTTTTTAATCATTTCAAAGCCTTCTCCAATCGCCTGGGTGCTTGTCGCGCAGGCACAGCAGGGAGAAAAAACCCGTCCTTTTATCTTCAGCATTGCAGCCACATTGGCAGAAACGGAATGGTTCATGATTTTCATAAAAGTGGTGCCTTCAAGCATGGAGATTCCACCTGTTTTGAAGAAATCATTAAAGGTTTTTTCAATAATGTTTCTCGAGCCTGTGGTTGAACCCATTGCCAAACCTGTACCGGAAGATGAAATTATTTTTTCATCAAGACCGGACATGGCAATTACATCCAGAGTTGACAGCGCTGCCATAATGGCCATTGAACCCATTGTTCTTCTGTCTCTACGGTTAATTTTCTTTGCATCGTAACCATCACAACGACCGGCAATACGAACTTTTAAATCCTTGACACATTCCCAGGATTTAATCGGCTTAATACCGGGCAGGCTGTTTATAAGACAATTGAATACATCCTCTTTTGTGTTCCCAATGGAAGAGATAATCCCCACGCCTGTAATTGCAACTCTTTTCATTTTTTAATTTTGTTTGTTCACTGTTTTATTCATTAAACGACCTTTTGTCGCCTTGGTTAATAAATCTTTCCGTCAATGAAGGAATGAGCATCAGAGCCAGGATCAGGCTTGTTATCATACCGGTCAGCCCGGCAATGCCTATTGAAAATAATGCCGCGTGCCTTGCAAGTGCGAGGCAGGCAAAAGCGCCAATGGTTGTCATGGCACAAATAATGACAGCACCGGCGGTAATATTGCTTTCATTATCAGTTTTGCGCAGTTCATGATTTATCAGAAAAATACTGAAATCCACTCCCACACCAAAAACAAAAATGATAAAAACCATACTGATCAGATTAATGGGGATATCTGCAAGTCCCAGTACCCCGGCAGTGATAAGGGCACTCAGGAAAACAGGGGTTATGGTTACCAGAACAATTTTCAAATTTCTAAAAAACAGGGCAAGAACCACTATCATTGAGGCAGCGGCAAAAAAGAAAAGCCGTTTGAATTCTCTTGCAACATGGGACGTCATTTTCCCTATAAAATATTTTTTATCAAGAAACATTGATCCGTCAATTTTTGATTTTATTATTTCGATAATTTCAGGAATTTTTAATTTATCTTTTATATTCAATGTTGTCAGAATGAGCACATCATCACCCTGGAATACCACTTTTGAGTCGATCAGCTTTTTGAGTGCTGTATTATCAAAGTCTTTGATGGAAAAGGATGTTTGGTCTTGTTTGAGACTGTTCAAAAAAGACTTGAAGGTGCCTTTTTTAAACCCCGTTAGAAGGGATGCATTCCTGAACATCAGTTCAATATTTTTTATCCGTTCTTCGGTCATAAATGTTTTAAAATTAATAAAATTCTCCTCTCTTTTTTTATAGGATGGAAGAATGTCGGACAAAGAGGCAAGCTGATCAATCATCTGATTTTTCTGCAACTTTTTTAACAATTCAAAAAGTGTATCGTTTTTTTGTAAAGCCGTTTCCAGGGAGCCTCTTGCAGAAACTATGAATTTTTTTCAAAAATAGTTTTGAGAAAACCCGTTTCTATATTTTCTAAATTTATTTTTTGTTTTATGCCAGAAAACAAGGCTGTGGGATAGTTTCAAGACGTAGATCTCCCTTTGCTCTTAATTCCGGTTTGTTA
>JAGLFI010000011.1 GCA_023144585.1 Desulfobacula sp.
CTGGTCCATATTTCAGATATTTCCTGGACAAAGAGAATCAAACATCCGTCTGAAATATATAAGAAAAATGCAACTATCCAGGCAGTTGTTCTTGATATTGACAAATCCAATGAACGATTTTCTTTGGGTATCAAGCAGACCCAGGCAGATCCATGGGAATCAGTTGCCCAGCGCTATGAAGTAGGAAAGGAAATAACCGGTGTTATCACTAATTTGACGGATTTTGGTGTATTTATTGAACTTGAAGAGGGTATCGAAGGTCTTGTTCATGTATCTGAAATTAGCAAAGAGAATATCAAAAGTCCAAAAGATCATTACAAAATCGGTGAAACAATTACGTCTAAAGTAATGAACATCAACAGTGATGAAAGACGTATCGGCCTTTCAATTAAACGGCTTGAAAAAGACGATGATGATAAATATCTTGAAAAATTTGCTAAAAATATGAAACCTGCTACATCCTCTTTTGGTGAAATCCTGAGAACCAATATTCAGGAGCAGATTGAAGCAAATAAGGTTCAGGATGAACAAAACCAAGACACTGAAGAAACTGATAAACCCGACATCGATAAATCCGGAGATGAAGAAAATAAAAAAACTGAAGAACAATAACGCAAACTATAACCTATTGTTATAGAGTGCAAAATTGTGTATAAAGGCCGGACAATCTTAAAGTTGATCCGGCCTTTTTTTTAAAAAATTTATTAATTAGGACCTTTATATGTTTGCCCGAAGACATCCATTCTTATTTTTCTTAATGATTATTTCAACTTGTTTTACTATTGCATTCATAGGATTAATTGTTCTTGTATCCTTTGGTTCGAAGATGCTGAACACTCAATTTGCCAAGCAGTACGCTTCATCCGGAGGCAATATTGGTATTGTAGAAATCAATGGAATGATATTGTCTTCCAAAAAAATTATTCACAACATTAACATCTTTAAAGATAATAATGATATTAAAGCTATCATTTTACGAATCGACTCGCCTGGCGGGGGAATCGGTCCTTCCCAGGAAATCTATCGTGAAATCATGAAAATCAAAGTGGATAAAAAAATAATTACCTCCATGGGATCGGTTGCTACCTCGGGTGGATACTATATTGCTTCTGCAACTGACGGGATAATTGCCAATCCCGGGACCCTCACCGGCAGTATTGGTGTGATCATGGAATATGCCAATATTATGGAACTTGCTAAAAAAATCGGCATATCTCCTATTGTGATTAAAAGTGGTGAATTTAAGGATATGGGATCTCCTTTAAGAGAACTTAAAGATTCGGAAAAAAAGATTTTTCAAGCGCTGGTAGACGAGCTTCACCTTCAATTTGTAACTGATGCCGCCACCGCAAGGGGTATTGACATTAAGACTATGGCAATGTTGGCTGACGGCAGAGTTTACACCGGTCAGAAAGCACTTAAATTAAAATTGATTGATCGCCTGGGAAATTTGGATGATGCCGTCCAATGGGCAGGGGAAATGGCCAATATCAAAGGGAAATTAAAACCTGTTTATCCCAGAGAAGATAAAATCACTTTTTTAAAAAATCTTGCAGACTCTTTATTCAAAGATATCAACATTTCCGGCACCGTAACGGATAATCTCCGGTATATCATCAATTAAGGAAACAACACTTGATGGAGATCCCGAAACAGGCCCGCCGTCAATCACTACATCTATGGTTTTTATAAAATAATCATGAAGCAGTGATGGATTTTCGAATATTTGTCCATCCGGGCGGGTTGCACTGGTTGAAATGATTGGATGTCCAAGCCCTTTGGCCATCGCCAAAGCAATCTCATTATCCGGAACCCTGATCCCTGCAGTTTTTCGTTTGGTCAGCATCATTTTGGGAACCAATTTTGAGCCGGCCAGAACAAATGTATAAGGCCCCGGCAATAATCTTTTCATGTTTCGATATGCAAAATTGGATACTTTGGCATATTTGGAAATATCTTTTAAATCAGGACAGATAAAACTAAACGGTTTGTTTTTGTTGCGCTGTTTTATGGCATAAATTTTTTCAATGGCTTTTTTATTCATAATATCACATCCGATACCATAAAATGTATCCGTTGGATATGCTACAATCCCGCCTTTGTTGATAATATCTACTACCCGTGAAATCTGGCGTTCCTGGGGATTTTGCGGATTGATCTTTAACAGCATGAGTTTATCTTTATCCCGTTTTCCTGAGATTCATTTTTCACTTAAATAAGCCAAATATTAAATTAAACAAAAGACAAATTAGCGATAAAAAGTAATTATGTCAATCAATATTCATCTTGCTATAAACTATGATTTTTAGTAAGAGTACGTGTTTATATACTGATTTGATTTTAAATAGAACTGGTGGTTTAAGATCTCTCTTAGTTTGCCGGTTTAATAGATTTCCTTTCCGGAGGTTAACTTATGTCCAATATAGTACCCAATACAGTCTTTGAAGAAGGGCTGTCATTTGATGATGTCCTTTTATTACCCGGTTATTCAGCCATCCTGCCCGATGACGTTATGACGCATACACGCTTGACCAAAAAACTTGAACTCAATATTCCCATTGTCAGTGCAGCCATGGATACAGTTACTGAAGCATTGACCGCCATTAGTATGGCAAGGGCAGGGGGATTAGGCTTTATCCATAGAAACTTAAGTATTGAAGAACAATCTATTGAAGTTGACCGGGTAAAAAAATCAGAAAGTGGGATGATTGTTGATCCTGTTATTGTCCATCCAGATGTTCCTATTTCAAAGGTTTTGAAAATTATGGCCAAATACAGGATTTCCGGTATTCCTGTGACTGAAAAAAATAAGCTTGTCGGTATTGTGACTAACAGAGACTTACGATTTGAGACTGAGCTTGCAAAGCCTACAAGAGAAGTTATGACCAGTGAAAACCTAGTGACGGTTCCGGAAAAATGTACCCTTGAAGAATCTAAAGTTATGCTTCACAAACATAGAATTGAAAAACTTCTGGTGGTTGATAAAACAGGCAAGCTCAAAGGGTTGATTACCATAAAAGATATTGAAAAAATCAAAAAGTATCCCAATGCATGTAAAGACTCTTTAGGAAGACTGAGAACTGGTGGAGCGATAGGGGTTGGTTCCGACATGATGCAAAGGGTGGAAGCCTTATTAAAAGCAGGGGTGGACGCCCTTGTCATTGACACCTCCCACGGCCATTCAAAAAATGTAATTGATGCAATTAAAACCATAAAACATAACTTTCCTGCCAGCCAGCTAATAGCCGGCAATGTGGCGACGGAAGCAGGTGCTAAAGCCCTGATAGATGCGGGAACTGATGCGGTAAAAATCGGTATTGGTCCGGGTTCCATTTGTACAACCCGTATTGTTGCAGGCGTTGGTGTACCGCAATTGACTGCTATCCAGAACTGCAAAGAAATATCAAAGTCAACCGGCGTTCCCATCATTGCAGATGGCGGCATCAAGTTTTCCGGTGATATTGCCAAAGCCCTGGGAGCCGGTGCTGATTCGGTCATGCTGGGAAGTCTTTTAGCCGGTACTGAAGAAAGCCCGGGCGAAATGGTTATCTATCAGGGGCGTTCTTACAAGGCATACCGAGGTATGGGATCCGTCGAAGCCATGAGAAAGGGCAGCTCAGACCGGTATTATCAGAAAGATACTGGTGTGGATGAAGAACTTGTTCCTGAAGGTATTGTCGGCAGAATCCCCTATCGAGGAACAGTCAGAGAAAATATTGTACAGATGATCGGCGGGCTTAAGGCGGGTATGGGCTACCTGGGAGCCGCTACAATTGAAGAGCTTCATGAAAAGGCGAAATTTATTAAAATCAGTTCAGCAGGGCTTAGGGAAAGCCATGTACATGATGTTATCATCACCAAAGAGGCTCCAAATTACAGGGTTGAAAGCACTTAAACGAGAATGACCAAATTAGCATCATCATTTTATCATCTTCATCTTCATACAGAGTATTCACTTCTTGACGGCGCCATAAGGCTGGACTCCTTATTTAAGAAATGCCATGAGTATGGAATGGACGCTGTATCCATGACGGATCACGGCACCATGTTCGGTGTTGCAGCCTTTTATGAAAAAGCCAAAAAAGAATCTGTTAAACCGATTATCGGGTGCGAAGTCTATGTGGCGCCCAGAACTTTGAATGATAGAACCCAAATGGATCACAAGGGATTGACCCATTTGGTTCTTCTGGCAAAAGACCGTGAAGGATATACCAACCTATGCAAACTGGTCTCCATTGCACAACTCAAAGGGTTCTATTATAAGCCAAGAATTGACAAGGAACTTCTTGTCAACCATTCAAAAGGATTGATCGGGCTCTCTGCCTGTCTTAAGGGAGATATTTCCCAAAATATTATCCAGAATAAGATGAATGCTGCAGATGATGCAGCCGGATTTTATCTGAATACATTTGGTGAAGGAAATTTTTTTCTGGAGATCCAGGAAAATGGAATGCAAATTCAGCATAAGGTCAATGAAGGACTTCTTGATATCAGCCGTCGACTGTCCATTCCCATGGTGGCTACCAATGACTGCCACTATCTTTCCAAAGGTGATGATAAAGCCCATGAAATTTTGCTTTGTATCCAGACCGGTGACACCTATAATAATCCTGACAGATTTAAATTTGATTCTGATCAATTGTATTTTAAATCTTCTGATGAAATGGTTGAATCCTTTGGTAAATATAAGGGTGCAATAGAAAATACAGAGCAGATAATTTCAAGATGTAATGTTGAATTTGATCATAAAACCTATCATTTCCCAAGATATGCAAAAACCAAAGATGAGTCTGAGGATGAAATCTTTAAATCCAAGGCAATGGAAGGTTTTGAGAAAAAACTTGATGTTATTAAAAAATTAAATCCTGATATTGATGAAAAAGTTTACAGGGATCGCCTTGATTATGAGATGGGGGTTATCCTTAAAATGGGATTTCCCGGATATTTTTTAATTGTTGCTGATTTTATAGAATACGCTAAAAAAATCAATGTGCCGGTGGGTCCTGGAAGGGGATCGGCTGCAGGATCCATGGTGGCTTATGCAATGGATATTACAGCCCTTGATCCTATTGAGCACGGACTGATTTTTGAAAGATTTTTAAATCCTTCCCGTATGAGCATGCCGGACATTGATGTGGATTTTTGTATCGAAGGGCGGGATCAGGTCTATAAATATGTTATTGACCGGTATGGCGGCCCCGAGTATGTCTGCCAGATTATCACCTTTGGAAAGTTGAAGGCTAAAGCTGTCATCAGGGATGTAGGAAGGGCTATCGGGGTTCTTTTATCCGAAGTGGACGAAATAGCAAAAATGATCCCGGATAACGCCAAGAACCTGACAAAGGCTATTGAGGAAGTTCCCCTTATTCGGGAAAAATGTGCTGAGTCTGAAGAAAAGACTCAAATGCTGAAAGTATCCCTTCTTTTGGAAGGGTTGCCAAGGCATGCCTCCACCCATGCAGCCGGTGTTGTGGTTTCTGATAAACCTTTGAACGAATATCTTCCTCTGTATAAAGGTAAAGAGGATGAGACCGTTACCCAGTTTGACATGAATTATGTTGAAAAGCTGGGGCTGGTTAAATTTGATTTTTTGGGGTTAAGAAACCTCACAGTTATAAAAAACTGTATTGAGCTGATTAAAAAACAGGGAAAAACGCCACCGGATTTTTTAAATCTTGATTACAAAGATGCCAAAACATTTGAGCTGTTGCAAAATGCTGACACCACCGGGGTATTTCAGCTTGAAAGTTCCGGCATGAAAGATCTGATTTCAAGACTTAAACCGGCAAGCTTTTCAGATATTGTCGCTCTGGTCGCCCTTTATCGCCCGGGTCCTCTGGACAGCGGTATGGCAGATACCTATGTTGAGAGAAAACATGGCCATGAAGACGTGGTCTACCTTTTTGATGAACTTGAACCGGTTTTAAAAGAAACCTATGGGGTGATTCTTTACCAAGAACAGGTCATGAAAATAGCCGCCGTGCTTGCCAATTATTCAATGGCAGATGCAGACGGACTTCGAAAAGCCATGGGAAAAAAGATTGTTTCCATGATGGAAGAGCATCGAGCACTATTCCTGAAAGGTGCTAAAGAGAATAACCATGACCCTAAAAAGGCAGCAGAACTTTTTGATCTGATGGAAAAATTTGGGGGATACGGCTTTAATAAGTCCCATAGTGCAGCCTATGCCTTCATTGCCTATCAAACTGCGTATTTAAAGGCCAATTTTGCCCTTGAATTTATTGCGGCTTTAATGACCAGTGAGAGAAATAATTCCGATGCTGTCATTAAATACATGGATGAGTGCCGGAACCATAATATCAAAGTTCTACCGCCGGATGTAAATAAGAGTGATGCCCATTTTATCGTATTTGACGGATGTATCAGATTCGGCCTTGCTGCAGTGAAAAATATTGGGGATGCCGCCATTGCATCCATTGTTGAATCAAGGAACAAAGAGGGAGAATACGAAAGTATTTATGATTTTTGTGAGCGGGTCAATGTCGGCAAGGTGAATAAAAAAGTTCTTGAGGCCTTGATCAAATGCGGTGCGTTTGACTCTATCAATACAAAGCGCAGCCAGATGATGGCTGTTTTTGAAGATGCCCTGGAACATGGATCAAGGATACAAAAGGAAAAAGCTGACTCACAATTGGATTTATTTGCAGATTCAAATATGGGAATCGCACTGCCTGTGAGCAGGCCAAAATTGCCTGACATAGATGAATGGGAAGAAAGCATGCTTTTAACCCTGGAAAAAGAGTCTTTGGGTTTTTATATTTCAGGTCATCCCCTTGATAAATACGAAAAGCTAATTCAAAAATATGCGACTGTAAATTCTGTTAATATTCATGATATTGCTGATGGAAAAATGATCCGTATGGCTGGTACTATAAAGGCCATAAAGCTTCACAAAACAAAAAAAGGAGATATGATGGCATTTTCTGCCATCGAGGATCAGGCAGGCTCCATTGAAGTTGTGGTATTTCCCAATCTTTATGTTAAAGCTCACATGCTTCTGGCTGATGAGAAAATTGTTATTTTAGAGGCCCAGGTTCAAAAAAAAGAAAATATTGTCAAGCTTATTGCAGAAAAAATTGTCTCCATTGAACAGGCTTCGTCCGAGTGGACCAATGGTGTACTGATCAAAATTGATGCTCAGGAATCTTCTTCAGATACACTAGGAAAACTTAAAGCGATAATTGAAAGTTTTCCTGGTGATTGTACGGCCTGTTTAAAAATAGAGATAGAGGATAAGCCGCCTGTACTGATTAAACTTTCGGATGAATATATGACCGGGTCTGAGCCTTCCTTTTTTACAACAGTGGAAGACCTGCTGGGTGAGGGTGCTATTGAAACCAGATGTGCTCCTGTTAAAGAAAAACAAAAGAAAAACAAACCCTGGCTTAACAGGAACAATTCTTAATTTAAAATTTAAAACTAATTAGTTGTTGCCAACGGTCAGATTATCGACTATCTATCGATTTCCACCAACCTTCCGTACAATATAAAGAGTTCTTTCTTTTTTTTTTTGTGATTTAACAATACCTGTCACTGTGATGATATTATTATTGGTATCAACATCAATATTGGTAGACCGGATATCCGGATCTTTTAGAAGCTCCGTTCTTATTTTGCTTGTAAGGATAGTATCATCTAGAATCTGACCAAAAGTGGTTTCACCGACAAGGAGCTGGTTCTCAATCCTTCTGACACCTTCAACCCCTCTTGCAATGTCTGCTGCCATCCTTCGTTGATATGAAGATTCAACCACTCCGATGAGGTAAACCACGCCGTTTAATACATCCACGTCAATCTGCCGTGCCTTTACAGAGTTATCTGAAATCATTTTGATTTTAACGGTTGCGGAAATAATGGAATCGTCCACCATAGTACCGAGGGATCGTTCATCTGTGGCGCCTTTATATCCGCCATAGACAACAGCACCACCAACAACCGCAGCACCCGTAGCGCCACAGCCGCTGAAGATTAAGGAAGTTATCAATGCAAGAGATAAAAATAAATATCGGAAATTCATTTTGTGCCTCCTTATTAAAAATCGTCACGGTTAAGATTGATAGGTTATAAAGTTTGACGTATCAAGTAATTGTGTTTATATATAATCTTTGAAAATGATACAAGGATTTTGATTTTTTTTATTAGAAAGGATGATAAATGAGCTGGCTGGGTAAAATGATCGGGGGGACCATCGGGTTTGCACTGGGTGGTCCTTTAGGTGCGGTGGCAGGCGCTGCATTTGGGCATACATTTGTGGATAAAAAAGAACAGGTGTATCTTTCATCAAGACCTGGAGCACAGGCCACGCTCTCTTCAAATGAGGAGGCTCAGCTTGTTTTTTTCACGGCTGCATTTTCCATGCTGGCCAAAATTTCCAAAGCAGATGGCCAAGTGACTGAAAATGAAATATCTGCCATTGAAAGCTTTATGAAACGAGATCTTCAGCTTGATCTGAACAGCCAACAGACAGCTATCAATATATTCAGGCAGGCTGTTGATTCTCCTGAAAATTTTGATGCTTTTGCCAACCAGTTTTATTCTGTATTCAGAACCCAGCTCAATATTATTGAGCTGATGATGGATATATTATTGAGAGTATCTACTGCAGACGGAAGCATTGCTAGTGAAGAAGAGGCCATGCTTTTATCAGCCACAAGAATTTTCAATTATTCCACTACAGACTATGCAAGGCTTAAATCAAAATATGTCAAAGAAACCAATAAATATTATGCTGTCTTGAAATGTGATGAAACTTCATCCAATGAAGAGATAAAAAAACAATATCGAAAGCTTGTAACCGAATACCATCCGGACAAAATTGAAGCCAAAGGACTTCCTGAAGAGTTTATTAAATTTGCCAATGACAAATTCAAGGAGATCCAGGAAGCCTATGACAACATAAAAAAAGAAAGGGGAATGTAAGCCTAATTTTATCCGATTTTTAAGACGGAAGAAGGCCTTTTTCCTTGACAATATCCATGTAGGTTTCAACAATATTGGCCGGTGGCTCAATTTTTTCGGTTTCTTTTTTATCCTTAAGAGACATGGCCTCAAACTCACAGACAGTTACACAAAGACCACATCCGATACACCGGTCTAAATTCACTGAGGCAAGGATTTTTTCCTCATCCATGTCAATGGCATCCATGGGACAGATTTCTTCACACGCCTGGCAACCGGTACACTCATCTTCTTCAACACTGGCCTGGAAGTTAGAATTGACAATCTTTGCAGGGGCTTCAAAGTCCTTTATATTCATAAGGATCTGGCAGCAGCAGTCACAGCAAAGACAAATATTGATGGGTTTTTTTGCATTGAACGGCTGGACAACAAGTCCTTGCTTAACCCCTTTTTTGAGAATATCCAAGGCCTCTTTTTGGGATATGGTTCTACCTATGCCGCGGTTTTCATACATATAGGCACCGCTCCCGAAAATCAGACAGGCCTCACTGATTTTATCACAGCCCTTGCCCATGATGGTGTGCTCTTTTCTACAGATACAGGGGGTTACAAGAATTTTTGATTGGGATTTTATGATGTTTTCAACTTCCTCATAATCCATTATATTGAGTTCCGTGTTAACTGCTTTTGCAACTGGCACCACCCTGAGCTGCTGGGTTTTATGCTTATACTGGTCTTTTATCAGGAACGGAACATATTCATTAAAATCCTTAATCAGCTCCTTGGTCAGCCTGTTGACCTGATATTCCCAGATACCCACCACAAACTGAGCAAACATAAAGGTGTTTATACCATTTCGATTTACATGGATAATCAATCCTTTTTTACCCATTTCAATCAATATGGGTTCTATCACTTTGGGATCCTTATCGGCTCTTTTTGCAATAGTTTCAACAGTCTCAAGCATAAGAACAAGGGACAAATCAAGTTCTGCCTCTTCTTTTGTAAAAAGTTGTTTTAAAATTCTAAGTTCAACCCCTGATTCGGTTTCAGGAAAACCGCTGGGGGTATTATCAAGGTGGACAGCGAGTTTTTTGTAAACATTTTCCATGGTGTAAGTCTCCGATATACTAACGTTAATCAATAATTTTACCTATAATATTCATGTCTTTATCACACTGTTCAGGGATAAGATCAATAATTTTCCCTCCAAGATCATGGCAGTTACTTAAAAAGATCATTAAATAATTGGATGTAACAGCCTTAAGCATCCCTGTTCTATCATCAGGCTTATGCTGTACAAGACCCGTAAGTTTTTTGTTCAAATTAACATTAACAAAAACCTTTCTTTTTATTTTGCCAAGTTCCCGCATCTTTGCACATCGTTGCTTGATGATTTGCGGATCAACCTTATTATCAAAATGATAAGCCGGAGTTCCTTTTCTGGCAGAAAACGGAAAGACGTGAAGATAGGATATGGGAAGCTTTTTAATCAATTGATACGTATTTTCAAATTGTTCATCTGTTTCCGAAGGAAATCCGATCAATGTATCTACACCAATACCGGCGCTGGGAATTTTTTCGTGAATTTTATGGATGATTTCTTCAAACAGCGAGGCATCATAGGGCCGCTTCATTTTTTTTAATATATCATCATCCCCGGATTGCAGGGGAATGTGGAAATGATCGCATAAAATATTTTCCTGTTTGGCAAGATTAATAATACCGTCATTGATTTCACCGGGTTCTATGGAACTGAGCCTTATCCTGTGAACAGGTCTTTCATCGTTAATTTTTTCAAGCAATTGCAGCAGCGATGTTTTTTTTTTAAAATCAAGGCCATACATACCGGTATGGATTCCTGTGATGATAACCTCTTTAAACCCTGAATCATTCAACTCTCTCAAATGTTTAAAAACTTTTTTTTGAGGCATGCTCACGGAAGACCCCCTGGCATGGGGGACAATACAATAGGTGCAAAACGCATTGCAGCCATCCTGTATCTTAAGATATACTCTTGTCATTTCACCCTTTACCGCTTGATCAAAACTTTGGAATATATTTGCTTTGCTGTGATCAATTTTTTTAAATGTCAAGGGGAACTTGTCTTCAAAAATAGATGCAACATGGTCTGCAATTTGAATCTTGTCTTTATGGCAGACAATCTGGTGAACTTGTTCAATTTTTTTTATTTGATCAGAATCGGTCTGGGCATGGCATCCTGTGACAATCACTTTTGCATCAGGGTTTTCCCTGATAATTTTTCGAATGGCCTGTCTTGACTGCATACTGGCTTTGGATGTGACAGAACAGGTGTTGATGATAAAAACATCTGCTTTTTGTTTTTTTTCACCCTTTATCCAACCCTGTTTTTCAAGGCTTAATGCAATACCGTCACTTTCATATTGATTGACTTTGCATCCCAGGGTTTCTATATAAAATTTCTTCATTGAATAATACCGGCTCCCAGAATCCTGGCATCTTTGTAAAATACTGCTGCCTGTCCCGGAGTAATTGCTTTCTGAGGTTTGTTAAATACAACCTCTCCAAAAGGTTTGTTAAAGGTGAGTGTGGACAAGGCCTCTTTGTGGCTGTATCTTATTTTAGTCATAATATCAGGGATAGTCTTCAGGTCTGAAAAATTCCAGTTTATCTGGCCAATGGTAAAATTTTGTCTTAACAGGTCCTTTTTAAAGCAGACCTTAAGGAGATTGTTTTTTACATCAATCTGTTTAACATAATAGGGCTCTTTTGCAGGGCAGTTAAT
>JAGLFI010000110.1 GCA_023144585.1 Desulfobacula sp.
TATTAAAACTTGCTGAAAAAGAGTTCAAGTATTTAAAGCTCTCCCCTGCCCATGCATCCTTACTGCTGCTGCTCTATGATACACCCGGAATCAGTCCAAAACAATTAAGCCATCTTCTTCATCTGACACCTTCCACCATCACACGATTTGTTGATGTTCTTGAAAAAAAAGGGCTTGTAAAGCGAAAAGCAAAAGGGAAATCAGTATTTATCTTTCCCAGTAAAAAAGGACTTGAATTAAAACGATCCATTGCCGTTGCCTACAAAAAATTATATCTCAAATATACAAAAATTCTTGGCTCTAATACAGCCAATCAATTATCTTTTACAATTCTTAAAGCCAATAAAAAATTAGCCGATTTTTTAAACAATAATGGGTAAAAATTTTAAATTTATTATTGAATATGACGGAACAGAGTTCTTTGGCTGGCAAATTCAAAAAGACAAAAAGACCATTCAAGGCGAAATCGAAAAGGTTTTAAACCGGATTTTGAATCAGGAAATCAGAATGACAGCATCAGGACGGACTGATGCCGGTGTTCATGCCTTTGGTCAGGTGGCAAATTTTTATGCGGCCACGGATATTTTGCCCAAAAATCTTAAAAAGGGAGTGAACAGTCTGATACAAAGCTCCATTGTGATCAGGGAGTGCAGTATTGTGGATGATGAATTCCATGCACGGTACAACGCAATATCCAAAGAATATCATTATTTTATTTTAAACAGAAAAGACCCTTGCGCTATTAACAGGTTCTTTCAATGGCACATCCGATATCCCCTCGATATTGATGCAATGAGTCAATGTTGCCAGGCAGTGACAGGAATTTTTGATTTTAAGTCTTTTGAAAACACAGGAAGCCTGCGCTCTTCTACTATTCGGGAAATCTTTTTTTTTAATATCAGTCAGTTAGATGACAGCAGGCTTGTCTTTAAAATTTGTGCCAATGGATTTTTAAAGTATATGGTACGAAATCTCCTTGGAACCATTATACGTGTCGGATTGAATAAAATGATCATTGATGAGTTTATAAATATACTTGACGCCAAGGATAGAAGAAAAGCCGGTTCGACAGCACCGCCCCATGGATTGTTTTTAAAAAAAGTAAACTATTCGTGAGCTTTTATTGTTTTGATGTGGTCATTATAATGTGAGATGATATCCCTCCTGTAGATTAAACCAATCAGACTTTCTGAGTCATCTTCTTCCATAACCGGCAACGCATCAATATTTTTCTGGGTCAGCTTTAAGAGTACGGTGTTCAGATCTTCGGAAGGTGTAGTGCGAATCAATTCAGACACCATGATATCTTTCATCACAACCAATTGTTCTATATGGATTGTAAAAATAATTTCCCTGATATCATTGGAGGAAAAAATGCCTGACAAATTACCTTTGGTGTTAATAACAGGAAAATAGTGTTGTTTAGTGCTTGAAAATATTTTTTTAAATTCACTGAATGGCATATCTTCATTCACACATCTGACTTCTTTGATCAAATGCCTTAGATTACCTACTTTTATGGTTTGAAGGATATCCATCATAAACTCACCGGCATGGGCCGGAGAATCAATCCTTGATTTGACCTGATTTTCAAAAATAGTCCATCGCTGACATAATAAATAACAAATGGAACACACCATGAGGCTTGGTAACAATAAGTGATAGGAGTTGGTCATCTCACTGATAAAAATAATGGTTGAAATCGGGGTGTTGGATGCGGCGGCAAAAAAACCTGCCATACCGACAATAACAAATGAACTGGGAGCCGTGACAATCGATGGGATAATGAGGTGAAAGAGTTTTCCAACAGCCCCCCCCATGGCGCCTCCTATAACAATGGATGGGCCAAACACCCCGCCACTGCCACCGGAACCAATGGAAAAGGATGTGGTAAATATTTTTCCTATGGCCAATGCAATTAAAGTAGGAATAGCCACCTGGTTGAAGATTGCCTGCTGGGCAATGTCGTAACCAAATGAAAGAGTATAGGGAAGAAAAAATCCGATGATACCAGTGATCAACCCACCCACAGCCGGTTTAAAATGGTTGGGGATTGAAAATTTTTTGAAAAGGTCTATCACCCCGTAAAATATTTTAATATAAAAAATAGCTGTCAGCACAAGAACACCGGCAAGAACGAGATAAGGACCTAACTCCAGGGGATTTTGAAATATAAAATCCGGGGAATCAAATAAAGAGCCCCATCCGAAAACAAGGCAGAAAGTACAATAGGCAACAACAGAAGAGATCCCGGCCGGAATAATGACTTCTGATTCAAAATCAGGGTCACGATAAAGGACTTCTGCCGCAAAAAGTGCACCGGCCAGAGGGGCACGAAATATAGATCCGACACCTGCACCAATACCTGCAGCCATCATGATTCTTCTTTCCCTTTTGGAAAGGTTGAATTTGGTCGCCAAAAAAGACCCAAACCCTGCACCGATTTGCGCGATGGGCCCTTCCCTGCCCCCTGATCCACCAGTTGTCAGTGTTAATGCGGAAGCAATTGTTTTAATAAAGGGTATTCTGCCACGGATAAATCCGCCTTTATGATGGTAGGCATCAATGGCTGCATCTGTTCCATGGCCTTCAGCTTCCGGGGCAAATGTGTATACCAGCCAGCCACTGGCAATACCGCCCAAAGCCGGTAATATTAAAAGTATCCATTTATTAAAAGGTGTTTGGGTGTGGGGTAGCAGAAGATGCTCTCCAGCAGGGACTTCCGGTCTGTATCCTGCCATCATATCCAGGAAGAAATGCATGCCAAGTCCACATAAATAATGGAAAATAACGGCACCGCAACCGGTAATAATACCGATTAAGACAAAGTAAAACAACCATCGTCCTGCGACTGCAATATCCCCTGAACCGATTCTTTCTCTAAACCCCATGACCATTAACCTTTTCTAAGGTCATTAATACCGCTTAATATGATATCAAACAATGTTTCCACGTCACTGACTTCCAGACAGGAAAAGGCCACCCGAATATTTTTTTCTCCAATGGAAATCAAACCGGTTCCGTAATTATCAAGAAGATGGAGCCTTAATTCTTCTGCGTCAACATCCTTTAGCCGGATACACATGAAATATCCTGAATTAAATGGATAGACATCAAAGGCATCGTTAAATTTTGAGTCTTTTAAGACCGTTTTCATTTTTAATGCCCGTTTTTTCAGGAGATCAAATTTTTCTTTTTTATAAACATCATAATTTTCATCTGCCATGGATTTTAAAAGAATGATCTGGCTTAAATGGGATGAATTGGAAATATTTCCTCTGATACATCCTCCGGTCTTCTTTTCCAGTGCTTCCAGGACAGTGTCATCATCACCATGAACACCATAGGTAATAAAACCTGTTCTAAACCCCCAGACATAGTCTTCTTTTGTTGCACCATCAAGTTTAACTGCGACAAGGCGTTTGTCTGCGCCAGCCAGTTTGGTAAATATGGATTCTTTGCTGATTTCTTCTTCAAAGAAAAGCCCGAAGTAGGCATCGTCACAGGCTGCAACCACATTGGTACCCTGTTGGGCAATATCAATGAGAATATCGGCAACCCTGTCAGCTTCGGATACGCTTAAGGAATATCCGGTGGGGTTATGGGGAAAATTTAAAATCGTGATAATTTTATCATTGACCTTTGCCTGTTCACGCAGCACTTCTTCAAAAGAATTTAGATTAAACCGGGTCAGCTGATCATCATATGCTTTGTAATGAACAATACGTGCATTGTTTCTAACACAAAAAGTCATAGTGTAATTACCCCACATCATATCAGGCAGAACAATCACATCGTTTGTGTTCACCCACATATCAGACAGAATACTGACACCATGGGTGATGCCTGAAGTCACGACAGGAAGACTGAATTTTTTATCTTTAAGTGATGGATTCTTTTTATAAAGGTCGGACTTCCATTTATTGCGAAGTGCAGGAATACCAAAGGATGGTGCATAAGATAAATAATTATCTGGCTCAATATCTTTAATATACTTTGTGACCGAAGGGAGGCTTAATACACTGTTACCTTCTTTCGCAATACCAATTGTTGCATTAATTTTATCTGCTTTTTGTTTGGCTTCCGCACTCTGACTTAAGATGCCTTTGGGAAAAAACAGGGCTTTTCCCATGTCAGAAAGCATTTCAAAAATGTGGGGATTGGATCTATTAATGATTTGGTTTAGTTCTTTTGCAATGGGATTCATAATTCACTCTTTTAACAATGGTTGATAGATAAAAAAAATTTATTAAAGTAATTGAAATTAAAAAAACTCTGCAGCTTTATAACAAGACTAAAACCACAGAGTTTAAAGGAAACTGAATTATAAAGATTATCTTCTTTTGGAAGCTTTGATCGGGTTAATCTTTTGTTTTTTAGTGGCTGCAACGGTTTTAACATGGGTTGCAATATTGCAATTCCCATTTTTCCATTTTAATGACGGATTCGGAGCAGCAGTACAATATACGCTGGTTTCAAATTCTGAAGTTCTCGCACATCCTTTGCATTCATCAATGATAGGGAGACATGCCCCTTCGTTATAGCCGCAGCCTTTTGACGTCATGCATACACAGTCGTCACCTTCCCTGATAGTTGTACAAATCATAATAATAATCCTGTATATTTATTTTTCTAAATTGAATTCATAAAAACCGCTATGTGGCTTATGGCCGCACAACAAAATATAAAAGAGTAAAAGTTCATAGCTTGTTCTTCCATATAATTTAATATGAACTATAATTTTCCATAACCAGAATTATTTATCACAACATCAATAAAGTGTCAATATTTATGATTTTTTTCTCTGAATATTTATTATAAACATCATGTAACGGGTTAAACTAAATAACTTAATAGCATAGCAGAATAAAAT
>JAGLFI010000111.1 GCA_023144585.1 Desulfobacula sp.
AAACTGGGTTACGACGACTCTCTTGATGCTTTTGGAATACACGGCCTGTGCGGTATGTGGGGCGCAATGGCAACAGGGCTTTTTGCAATTCCGGCTATCACTGAAGGAGCGGCAGGCCTGTTCTATGGTAACCCCAAACAGGCCTGGATTCAATTTTTATCCATTATCTGCACTATTGCATTCAGTGCCACTGCCACAGCTATCATTGTCTTAATAACCGGAATGTTAACCAATGGAATCCGGGTGGAAAAAGATGATGAGCTTGCCGGACTGGACAATGCCCTTCACGGTGAACGCGCTTTTGAAATAGAATGATGACAAAAAATTTGTCTTGTTCCCCAACAATATCAGAGTTTTCTCTGATGGTAAATCCCTATTGACACACTTGTTATTGTGCAATATATTGTACCTGTACAATAAAACACAGGAGGTTGCAAATGCGTGCGATCACATATACAACTGCAAGGAATAACCTTGCTAGTACCATGAAACAAGTTTGTGACGATCATGATCCGATCATCGTTACTCGCAAAAACAATGAAGCAGTGATACTGATGTCTCTGGAAGATTTCGAATCACTAACCGAAACAGCTTATCTTATGCAAAACCCCAAAAATGCAAAGCGGCTAATAGAATCAATTGAAAAATTAAATACTGGTAAAGGCAAAGAAAGAGAGCTCGTGGGATGAAGCTAATTTTTTCTGCGAATGCTTGGGAAGATTATTTGTTTTGGCAAAAAACCGACAAAAAAAAATTACAGCGTATTAATGTTCTTATTAAAGACATCCAAAGGAACAAGTTCGAAGGGATTGGCAAGCCCGAACCTCTTAAACACAACCTTTCTGGATATTGGTCTCGAAGAATAAATAATGAGCATCGGATCGTTTATAAAATTGAAAATGATGCCATCCTGATTGCCCAGCTTAGATATCACTACTAACTCTGCATAACCGACGCTTGACCCTGACAAGCGGACGCCATACTTTTTGCAGAACTAACCACCGGGAACGATAGTTTTTTTTATGTCATTTTAACCCCGAATCGTATCAGCCAACAGACCTTTAAACAACTCAGCCGACAAAGTAGCAAGTTCTTACAAAAATGCAATCTGACCAACTAAAAACCGCTCAAATTTTTCAAGAGATATAGAATCAAACTGGGCAACCAAAAATGAAAAACATTACTATGGATTGAAAGAGCATGCATCGGTTGATGCAAAGTATGGCTTTGTTTTAACAACAGTCTTGAGCCCCGCATCTGTGCATGATACGAATTACTTTACATATTGCACGCTATACAGCAGACACACCAAGCACGCCCTGGTGATGGTGTATGCAGATAAAGGCTATGCAGGCGAGCCGAATCGAACATTCTTAAGCATGAATAAATTTAAGGATGGAATAATGAGAAAGGATACGAAGAACGCAAAGCTGACAGAACTTGAAATTGAAAGAAACAAAAAGATATCTGGTTCAGGCAAGTGGCGTTTAATATAAAGAGAGGATTTAATATCTTTCAAAGGCTATCAATAGCATAATTGCGCCTAAATACTAAAAATGACCACAAATGTGCCAAATTTAAAAATTATGGCATACGAATAATATGATTTTAGGATAAATGCAGGTCAAATTCAAAAATAACTGCTCGTATTTTAAAATTACAATTGCAAAATAAGAGGTAAAAACAGTGAGACTGAGAACCAATTTTGAAAAATCGCATTATTCAAAAGTCTCTTAATGGTGTTGGAACCGAGTTTATAGAAATAATAGAAACACTGCCGGATGTTGATGCCGTTATTGTACTGATAGGTGCAGGCAGTGAAGCGACCGCTGCTGTTACAGTGTTAAAGTCTATGAATCCAAAAATAGAAATCTATACTGTACAGGCAAAAAATTCCTCCGCAGCATACCAGTCATGAAAAAATCAGATGTCTTCTCGAATAAAAATACTGAGTCTAAAAACCATGCAGTATGGTTCCCGGGACATCACAGGCCCGTGCCACACCCGTCAATACCATTGCCTGTTCAAGTTCTATTCTGATCTTATCAATATAGAGTTCCACACCTTTTTGCAGACCACCAACCGCAGCGACACAAAAGGGACGTCCTATCATAACTGCATCTGCTCCTAGCGCAAGCAGTTTTAAAACATCTCCGCCCGTTCTGACTCCGCCATCAGCAAGAATATTTATCTTTCCTTTTACGACATCAAATATATCTGGCAGTACCGTGGCAGATCCCGGTGTAAAATCCAGAACTCTTCCGCCATGATTTGACACCACAATGGCATCTGCGCCGGCATCAACAGCAGACAGAGCATCATCAACTGTCATAACACCCTTTAAAATAAATTTGCCGGAAATACTTTTAACGATCTGACCCAGTTTTTCGACTGTTTTGGGCGAAACCGGCCGGCCCATTTTCTTTAAGGTAATCAGTCCTGCCGCATCAATATCCATCCCCATGATATCTGCATTGCTTTCTTTCGCCTTATCCAGCTTTTCAAAGAGCTCCTTATCCTCCCAGGGCTTTATAAACGGAATGCCGTGACCACTGGCCTGTTTGATAACGCTCAATCCGATTCCATGAATAAAATCGGGGACACCGTCACCAGTACACCCGATAATTCCTTTTTCCCTGCATCCGAAAATAATGGCCTTTATATAGGCTTCTTCAGAAATACCGCCCCCCATATTAAAAGATACACCGCCAATGGGTGCCGCAAGGACAGGAATTGAAAGTTCTTTTCCTAAAATAGAAACACTTAGATCCGGCTCAACCACATCATGAACCAGGCGCATATTAAAATTAATCTTTTTTAAGGCATTGATATTTGCCTTGAATGAGGATGCCGTACCAAGCCCTCCCATACCAGGGACTTCACCGGCACAGGCATTTCCATTGCATTCTTTGCATACCCGGCAATAGCCTTTCATTAAATCCTTTGCATTTTCATATATCTCTTGCATAATATTTATTCCTTATTATAAACGACTGTTATGCCGATCGTGCTATTTCCTCGGCTTCACTGATGCAGTACATCAAATGCCGTGGAAATTTTGCATCACCTATCAGGTGAAATTTAGCTTTGGTCTTTTTCTCAAGTTTTTTAGCCTCCCGGATAGAACTTTGTTTTTCCGAAATCACCACTGACTCAAAACCGGTGAGTGTCATCTCCTTTCCATTGGTTTTAAAAACAACCCCGTCATTTGTGAATTGTTTAACCGACACGTTTTTATAGAGAGAAACATTTCCCTTTTTCAGTCGTTCTCTCAGGTAATACCGATCATTGCTGGACATTTCCTCTGCAAAACTCTTTTTGCGGTTCAAAACAATGACCTGTTTTCCCTGTTCTGCCAGAAAATCAGCCGTAATCAAACCCGTCATGCCACCCCCCAGCACGATGACTTTATCACCCACTCGTTCTTTGCCGCTGATCACATCAACATTGGTCACAAGGTCCATTTTTGTTTGAAAAAGCCCTTTAATCACCGGCATATCCGGCATTGACCCTGTGGCAAGAATTACCTTGTCCGGATTGATTTCATTGATCAGATCCAATGAAAGGTCTGTATCATACCGGACTTCAATATCGAGTCTATCCATTTCCAGTTTAAAAAAATCCAGGATATCATTGAGCTCCCCGCGGCCGGGTGCCTTTGACGCAAGAGACAGCAATCCACCTGTATCTTGTTCTTTTTCACAGACAATGATCTTGTGTCCTTGAAGTGCAAATTGCCTGGCCGCTGCCATCCCGGCAGGACCGGCGCCTGCGATAAGTATTTTTAAAGATTTTTCAGGTATTGTTTCATCTTTGAGTTTATATTCTCTTCCTACATCAGGATTGACCACACAGGAACCAGGTTCCTTGGCAAGTACAGCATGGATACACCCGAGACAGCAACCCACACAGGGGCGAATCTGTGAAGCCTCTCCTTTTCTTGCCTTTTCCGGATAATAGGGATCGGCAAGAAACGATCGCCCAAAGGCCACCATATCTGTCTTACCCTCTTGAATAATCTCGTTGGCATGCTCCGGATATTTAATCCGTCCCACGGTAATCACCGGGATATTGACATGTTTTTTAACTTCTTCGGCCAGATGAACAAAGCATCCATGCGGAGTGTACATGGAGGGAATGGTTAACTCTGTGGACCCGTAAACCCCACCGGAAACATGAAGATACACAACACCTGCTTTTTCAAGCTCAGGTGCAATTCTTACCGTGTCTTTAAGTTCCCATCCATTTTCAATATAATCATTTCCATTGATCCGAATCCCGATGGGAAAATCTTTTCCCGTTTTTGTCTGGATATCTTCTATAATTTCAAACAAAAATCGTGTCCTGTTTTTAAAAGATCCCCCATATTCATCCGTCCTGATATTACAATTGGGTGCCATAAACTGATTGATCAAGTATCCGTGAGCGCCATGCAGCTCGATAAAATCAAAACCGGCTTCCCGGCATCGCCTGGCTGAATCCCCAAAACAAAATATCAGTTCTTTTATTTCAGGGATCTCCAATGCCCTGACTTCGCCCTTCACAACGGCAGGAGCGGGTATGGGAGAGGGTGCCACTTTTTCAGGAAGATAGGACTGGCGCCCGCCATGCATGAGCTGTACCCCGAAAAGAGTGTCATGCAACTTTATCCTTTGAACCATTTTTTTAAGAGCCGGGATACAAGTGTCATTATACATCTGGGGAAGGTCGGGCAGCTCCTGGCCTCCGGGGTGGACGCTTCCGCCCCCCACCAGCATCATGCCAACACCGCCTTTTGCTCTTTCTACAAAATACTCAATTAATTGATCGGTCACGCAGCAGTTTTCATCCACACCAAAAT
>JAGLFI010000112.1 GCA_023144585.1 Desulfobacula sp.
ATGCCCTCTGGGCTTAACCCAAAGCCTGCCCCTCCGGGGTAGGATTTTTACATAAGCTTGATATAAGTGGTTATGAAGGAGTAAGAAGATATGCCAGGACTTATCTTAAAAATCCATGGGTTATTTTACTTAATCCTGAAAAGGAAAAAAGATCTTATAACTATTTTGTCAAGGATATCAGCCGATGTGGAATGTTTATTGAAACAAGCCAAACTTTTTCAGTCGGCCAGAAAATTACAATAAAGTTTCAGGTACCCACCAGTAAAAAAGTATTTCAAATTATAGGGGAAATCGTCAGGTATCAAAAAAATGGGATTGGTATAAAATTTAAACGCCGATTATTGAAAACTGAACAAAGAGAGAGTCCTTTAGTTGTTATTAAATAACGGACTTGTCCAGTTTTTCTTTTTCCAGAGCAACAATTTTTTGAAGATCTTTATGCGGAATGTTTTTTTTCATGCCCAGGCAGGAGTTTGCCATGGCATTCCAGTTTTCAGGATGCTTAATGATCGTTTGAATGAAAGGCCATGCTTTGCACATATAGGGTTTTACCGGATGGATGGTGCACTGGCTGATTGTGTCAAAAAACACACAGTATCCGTCTTTACCAAGTGTTAAAACATTCCTTGTCCCTGACTTGTCACAATATCGGGCAATAAATTTTTCAAGATCAAAATTAATATATGTCGAAATATTGATGATATCCTGTTGAGTAACATAGGTGCCGCCGAATCCGTTGCAGCAGTTACCGCATAGTTGGCATTCAAAAATATCATCACAGGTCTTAAATTCAGAAGCCATATCTTTTTTCCATTGCTTTTTGCATGGTGAGCTGGTCAATATATTGCAAATCACTCCCCATTGGGATACCGGAAGCAATCCTTGTCATTCGGATTTTTGTTTTTTTTAGTTTTTCAAGGATATAAGAAGCTGTGGCCTCTCCTTCAACATTGGTTTTGGTAGCAAGAATAATTTCTTTTACTTTTTCAGGGTCAGCCCTTTTAAACAATTCCTTTATCCTGATGTCATCCGGGCCGATGCCGTCAATGGGAGAAAGCACCCCTCCCAATATGTGATAAGTTCCAAAGAATGCATTTGATTTTTCTATGGCAGCCATATCCGTCGGGTTTTCCACAACACAGATCAGCGTTTGATCCCTTAATGGATCAGAGCATATCCTGCACTTGTTTTTATCGGTTAAGGCAAAGCAGATCGTACACAGTCTAACATTGTTTTTTAGTTCAATGATGTCGGCAGCCAAAGTGGCAGCTTGTTGATTCGGGGCATGAAGAATGTGGAGTGCAAGTCGTTCCGCAGTCTTTTTCCCAATACCCGGAAGCGTTGACAGGCTGTTGATCAGTCTTAAAATTGGGTCAGGATAATGCATCATATTTTTTAAAGACCGGGGATATTAAGTCCACCGGTAAGTTTATTCATTTCCGAAGAGACCATTTCCTGGGACTTGTTCAAAGCATCATTGACGGCTGCTAAAATAAGATCCTGAAGCATTTCAACATCTTCCGGATCAACCACTTCTTTTTCAAGAATAATGGATTCAATTTTCTGGGCGCCATTGGCAGTCACCTTTACCATACCGCCGCCACTGGACGCCTCAATGATTTTTGTGGCAAGCTCAGCTTGAGTTTTCAGCATTTTTTTTTGAAGTTTCTGGGCTTGTTTCATCATTGAATTCATATTTTTCATGATCAATTACTCCTAATGTTAATAATTAATAATCTCGCCGTTAAATATTTTTTGGGCTTCAACAACCAGCGGATGGTTGAAGGCAGCTTGTTTTGCCTTCAGCTCATTTTTTTTTTTATTGTTTTGGGTTATATTATTGTGCTGGGAAAGTATTTTGATTATCAGAGATTTGCCGAGAAATTTTTTACATGTTTCTTCCAATTCCTGCTTTTTCTTCTCAAGCCTTGCTTTGTCAAAAGACGAACCATTTTTCAGTTCAACAATAATTTCATGGGTTTTGGTTTGAGTTACCTTTCCTTTGGAAAGAAGAGCAAACATGAAGGGGAGTGTCCGCTCTATTTTGTTTAAAAATCCTTGCCAGGTTTTTGTCTCGCTATTTTTACCTTGTTCCTGTTCTTGTACCGGGGAAGGCTTTAAATCTGCTGTATACCCGGGTATCGGCAAAGGCTCCCTGACTGACTGAATAGTGGTTTCTTTAGCCGGATGATCGGTTGCAGCCGATTTTTGTACCGGTTCAAATTTGTGTTGCGAGGGGGGAAGTTTTAAATTAGTCTGGTTTGAATTTATCTGGCTTGCAAGCGTGTTGAGCTTGCTGATTATTGTATCAATCTGTGCACCCGGGTTGAGTTGAAGCAGTTTTAACAAAATCATTTCAATAGCGGTTTTTGTATGTGACGAATACTTAACAATGGATTCTTCATCCAAAAGGATTTGTAAAATAGTGTTGATAAAATTGCTGGACAGTGCAGACACTGGTTGTGAAATTTTTTCTTTTTCAGAATCTGTGATATTGACAGCCGGGCTGTCCTTGCCACAGATTTTAATGACATTCAGGTTTCTGAAATGAAGGATGATATCAGAATAAAATTTTTTCAGATCCATTCCAGACTCGTTTATTTTTTCTATAATCTCAATAAGCCCGGCACCATTGTTTTCAAAGATTGTTTTTGATATATCATGCATGATTTGGTGATCTTGGATGCCAAGACCGTCCAACACACGTTCGGGTCCAATTTTTTTGGTGTCGGCCGAGGATAGTAACCTGTCAAGAAGACTTAAAGCGTCTCTTATGGATCCGTCAGCCTCCTGGGCAATCAGATCAAGGCTTTGTTTTTCAATATTGAATCCTTCGTTTTTGCAAAGAAATTGCAAATGGTCTGAAATCATTTCCAAAGAAATTCTGTTAAGGTCATGCCGTTGGCATCTGGACAGGATGGTTGCCGGAATTTTGTGTACCTCGGTGGTGGCAAAAATGAACATGACATGTTCAGGCGGTTCTTCAAGGGTTTTGAGCAGTGCATTAAATGCAGCAGTCGACAGCATATGGACTTCATCAATGATATATATTTTATACTTTGCCGATGAAGGCATATAGGTGACATTTTCCCTTAAATCCCTGATTTGATCCACGCTGTTGTTGGAAGCCCCGTCGATTTCAAAAACATCTGTGCAGTGCCCTTCAATAATATCCGTGCAAATTTTACAAGTGTTGCAGGGGTGGGGGGTTGTACCTTGTTTGCAATTCATTGCTTTGGCTAAGATCCGTGCAAGGGTCGTTTTCCCTGTACCCCTGGGCCCTGTGAAAAGAAGGGCATGGGCGACTCTGTCCTGAGAAATTGCATTGGAAAGGGTGGTGGTAACATGGTTTTGCCCGACGACTTCGTCAAATGTCTGGGGCCTATATTTCAGTGCTAATACTTGATATGACATGTTATTCGATATGACATCTTATAATCAGTGGCGGAGAAGGAGGGATTCGAACCCTCGGTACCCGGGTAGGATACACACGCTTTCCAGGCGTGCACCTTCAGCCGCTCGGTCACCTCTCCGCGTTAATTTAATTCAAGGCAAAATAGTATTTTTTTGCAAATGTGTCAAGGTTTAAACCCGATTAAAAAGGGATGTATACTCATCTGAAAATTTATTTTCAGAAGCATATATGAAAAGGGGTTGGCGTACAATACTGGATTTCTCGCTGTTCTTCACAGCACTGTTTTTCATTGCACAGAGTATGACACGTTTGGGAAGATAAGTTTTTTTTATATATATATGCCTGAAAAATTCAGGGGAAAATTTATATTCCTCCATGGCATGGAGCAGATCAGATAATCGTTCTGCAGAGAAGATGATATACAATTTTCCTTTTTTATTGAGAAGTTTGTTTGAACAATAAAAAAGCATATCAATATCAAGGGTGATCTCGTGGCGTGCAATGGCTTTTTGAGAATTCGAGTTCAGTCTGCCGGATTTTTTTTTATATAGGGTGGGTTTGAAATGATAATATCTGCCTTACCGTTAATATCAGAGACCTGTATATTCTTAATATCCTTATGAATAATCCGGATGGTATTTTCCAGATTATTGGCAATGATGTTTTGTCTGGCAAACCAGGATAATTCTTTTTGGATTTCAACACCGATAATACTGGTATCAGGGTATCTGAATGCCAGAATCAAAGGAATAATTGCGCAGCCGCAACCGATATCAACAATTTTTTCAACACCTATAGGTTGAACGTGGCCGGCAAGGATAAAGGGATCCATGGAAAATCGATACCCGTTCTCAGGCTGGGATACCTTTATCTCATGGCCCAGGAAAGGATCAGGAGAGAATTTTGCCAATTTTAAACCGGATCTGTTTAATTGATATCTGTTCAAGTTGCTTGTTGATATTTATGATCATATCTTTTTCAAGAAATTTGAGCTGATGTATCCAGGATGAACTGGACACATTGACGATGAGTACACCGTCTTTAAAAGTGTCAGGCTTAGCATTCATGGCAATGGGTTTTCCAACAGCATCATCCCAGATATCCCATATTCTGGTCATTTCCGTGTCCATGGCAGGCCTGTATTTGCTAAGAGCGGAATTTAGTATGTTACTGATATGAATCAGTTTGCTGTTTTTATTTTTTTTATCCAATTGAATAATCCAAAAGTTAAGGATAGTTTTCTTAAATTCATTCATAGCATATTATTTGATTGGGATACAGCCAAAATTTGTTTTAGATATTCCGGCAGGAGGAAAGCATCCCCCCCCCCCTGCCTCTGCCAAAAATTTTCTTACCAATATTCAGATTTGTTAAATGCTTCTACGCAATATGAATTACCTGCAATTGGTTCAATTTCATCACT
>JAGLFI010000113.1 GCA_023144585.1 Desulfobacula sp.
GGATTCATTTTTACAAGTTCTGCAATATCGGCTCCTGCAACAAATGCTTTTTCTCCACTACCTGTCAGGATAAGAACTCTTATATCTGTATTATCTCTTACCTGATCCAGTGCAATGTCCAATTCATCAAAAAGGGCATTGTTAAGTGCATTTAAAGCCTTAGGCCGGTTAAAAAGAATGGTTGCAACAGGATAGTTAACTTTAAGAATAATGTTTTCAAAAGACATGATGATCTCCTTTACGCATTGGTTATAATTGTTTTGGATTTGTTGTGTTTATATATTTTTCAACCCCATCAGTGATGGTGTTGCAAATCGCTGTCTGATATGAATCACTCATGAGCCGCTTGCATTCTATTTTGTTACTGATAAATCCTGTCTCAATCAAAATGGATGGCATCCTTGCACCCAGTAGAACATAAAAGGGTGCCTGCTTGACGCCTAGATTGTTAATTCCAGAATATTTTTTTTGCATTCCTTTTGTATAAGAATTTTGTACCATATTGGCAAGCCGGGTGGATTCTTCAATTTTTGCATGTTTCATCAAATCACTTAAGATATATTCAAGGTCTGAAATATTTTTTTTCGATGTTGCATTCTCTCTGGCTGCCACGGCAATAGCCTGGTCATCCGTGGCAAGGTTTAAGATATAGGTTTCAATGCCTCGAAGACGTCTGTTCTTTGCTGCATTGCAGTGCAGGGATATAAACAGATCCGCTCTTTTAGTATTGGCAATGGCAGTTCTCTCTTCAAGACTTAGTTTCTTATCGGTTGACCTTGTTAAGAGTACGGTGCATTTTAATCTGTTCCTTAGAGTTTTAGCAAGTTTTTTAGCCATTTTTAGAACAATATCCTTTTCCCAGACATTTTTATAATATCCAGGAGCCCCGGGGTCAGCCCCGCCATGCCCCGGATCAATTACAATTTTGCTAATGCCCAATGCTAACTGTCTTGCAATATCAAACGATCTTAAATTGTCAGTTGTGATTCGGGATATTTTATCCGGTTTTTTTGTTTTGCCGGTATCTGCAATACTCTTGCCCGAAGAAGAGGCAGGACCACCATTCGATCCTTTTCCCCATACATCAATGACGATTCTGAATGGATCTTTTAAAGAGAATATCTTATAATTCTCAAAGGATTTGATATCGACTACAACCCGTACCGTATGGGGAAGATATTGTCCTGCCCTGGCCTGATTTAAAAGGTTGTCATTGATCTGGGTATGATCGGCAACACCTTTACCCAGTCTTGATTGTTCTATATCAATATATAGACGCTGAAAAGGTTTATTGATACCAGGATCTTTCTTTAAAAGTCTGTGAGAATAATCTCTTTCGTTATCAGCATTAATGACAATTCTGGTGTATTCCGGATTGGACCAGAATCTAAGATCTGTAATCGTGGTGTCCTGTGATGGACTCTCTTTTAGGGCGGCAAATTTTATTTCAAAAAGTTTTTGATTTGTTGGTTCAATAGTTTGAACTTGCTTTTTACCGGATGTTTCCTGGGATAAAAGAAATTTTCTAATAAGGTCATTATCTTTTGTCAGTCTTTTTTTTGACTTGATATGTTTGATTTTTTTTGCATGATAACTTGGTCGTATGTTTATGGATTTGAGTAAAGATTTGGCTCGGCCGGCGTAAGCGCTTCGGGGATATTTATTCCTGAGTTTTACCAGAAGATCAGCCGCCTGAATTTTATAGGTTTTTTTACCGGATAATTTGGAAAGAGTTACATAAAGCTGGGCTGCCTTATACATCCCTGCAGGTGCCCATGAACTTTCAGGATGAAGCCTGTAAATGATTTCATACCTGCTGATGCAGTTAAGCCATTCCGTCTCTTTTTTTTTCTTAGCGGAAGAGTGTCGAAGCTTTTTGTAGCAGGTGTCTGCCATAAGGTATTTTTGTTTTGCACTGCCGGCAAACACATGTGTTGTCAAAACAAGAACACCTGTAAAAATAACAGCAATGAAATATATCAGCAGTGTGGATGTCTTAAGCTTGGTCATATCCTATTTAATACTTTTTTGTTTTAAGTCGTATAACAAATTAATCGCTTCAAGGGGAGTCATACTTGAAATATCAATCTTTTCCAATATCTTTTTTATGGATTGTTCATTATGATTAAATAATTCCATCTGGTGGTTATCTTTTTTTTTCTTTTTACCCTTTTTCTTGTTTTGTTTTGGTAGTGGTTTGGAGACATCCGAGCTGTTTTTGTCAATGTTGGACAATATATGTTTTGCATTGTTAATAACAATATCAGGCATGCCTGCAAGTCTGGCAACCTGGATACCATAGCTTTTATTGGTTCCACCCTTAACCAGCCTTCGCAAAAACACAATATTATCATTGAATTCTTTGACGGCTATATTAAAGTTTTTGATTCTGGGTTTTGTCTCTTCTAATTTTGTCAACTCATGGTAATGGGTGGCAAAAAGTGTTTTAACACCTTTATTATTTAGATCATGAAGGTGTTCGGCAACTGCCCAGGCAATACTCATACCATCATAAGTGCTGGTTCCCCTTCCGATTTCATCAAGTATGATTAGACTTTTATGCGTCGCATTATTAACGATATTGGCAGTTTCTTCCATTTCCACCATGAAAGTACTCTGGCCCGAGGAGAGGTTGTCAAGGGCACCAACTCGTGTGAATATTCTGTCCACAATGCCAAGAGATGCTTTTTGAGCAGGAACGAAAGATCCCATCTGGGCCATTAAAGCGGTTAGGGCAACCTGTCTCAATACTGTTGATTTGCCTGCCATGTTGGGGCCGGTGATAAGTAGGATTTGGTTCTCAACATCATCCATCTCAATGGAGTTGGGAACATAGCGTTCTCCTTTGATCAGTTTTTCTACTACAGGATGCCGTCCGTCTTCAATGGAAATGGTATTTTGTTCATTGATAACAGGTTTTGTATATCCATTTTCTGATGCTGCAAGGGCAAGCCCCTGGAGTACATCAATATTTGCAATAAAATCCGCCATTTTAAGAATAAGGCTTGCTTTTGAAATGACCGTGTCCCTGATGAAGGAAAAAATTTCATATTCCAGAGCATTTCGTTTATCCTGGGCATTCAATATGGTGGACTCAACCTGTTTCATTTCATCGGTAATGAATCTTTCGGCATTCACAAGGGTCTGCTTCCTGATATAATGGTCTGGAACGGACTTTGACTGAGCCTTGGATACCTCGATAAAATAGCCGAATACTTTGTTATATTTAATTTTGAGAGAAGACAGTTTCGTTTTTTCTTTTTCCGTGGCCTCTGTTTGTGCGATCCATGATTTTCCATCCCGTGAAATTAACAATAGTTCATCCAGTTCAGGATTATAACCGTCATTAATCAGCCCGCCTTCATTGAGTAGATGACCTGCATCTTCCCTGATGGATTTTTCGATCAAATCGGCAAGAGAACCCAGCTCTTTTAAAATCATTTCCTGATGTTCAAGATTTTTTCCATTGAGTAAAGGGCTTTTAAACAGAGAAAGCTCCTTAAAAAGAAGAGGAAGTTTTTTTAGAGAGTTTTTCAGAGTAATCATATCCCTGGCATTCCCCTGGCCCATGGAAATTTTGCTGCCAAGACGTTCAAGGTCATACACGGATTTTAAGTGGTTGATGATCAATTGATGAATATGGGAAGCCTTTGTGATTTCTTCTATGCAATCCAGGCGCTGGCAGATTTTATCTTTATCAATCAGTGGATATCTGACCCAGGTCTTGATCAATCTCGAGCCCATGGCGGTGACCGTCCGGTCAAGCACATGGATCAGGGTCCCTTTTTTGTCCAGGGTTTGTATATTGGTAAGAATTTCAAGGTTTTTGCAGGACCTGTCATCAATCACCAGAAAATTTTTCAGGTCATAAGGTATGATTTGAAAAATATGGTTGATGTCCTGCATCTGGGTGTCCTGAACATAAGAGAGTATGGCACCCGCAGCAGAAATGGATGCAAAAAGATTTTCTGCACCGAATCCCTCAAGGCTCCTGGTTTTAAATTTGCTTAAAAGCCGTTCCTTTGCCTCTTCAACATGAAAGTCGGTTTTATCAAGATAGGTGATTTGTCTTCCACCAAAAGCATGGCGTAGATGCTTATAAACCGGGTCTTTTTCAAAATTGGAAGGTAAAAGGATTTCTTTGGGATCTACCTTTAAAGCCTCGTCAATCAGTTCCAATGGGATTTTTGATTGTCTGCCTTCAACCTGGGTGGTTTTAAAGGTCCCGGTTGATATATCAAGATAGGCAATGCCAGCTGTATCCCTTGTTTTTGACAGGGCTAAAAGAAAGTTGTTGGCGGTTTTATCCAGTAATTCTTCATTTAAAATCATACCTGGGGTGATGACCCGGATAACTTGCCTTTTCACCAGTCCCTTGGTTACCGCAGCATCTTCCATCTGCTCGCACACGGCAACTTTGCATCCGTTTTTAATGAGTTTTGCGATATAATTGTCTGCAGCCCGAAAGGGAATCCCGCACATGGGAATAGGGGATGCATCATTTTTATTTCGTGAGGTTAAGGCGATTTCCAGAATAGAGGCTGCCTTGTCTGCATCCTCAAGGAACATTTCATAAAAATCCCCCATCCGGTAAAACAAAATTGCATCTTTATATGATTCTTTGATGGACAGGTATTGCTCCATCATGGGAGTATTTTTTCTTTTGTTCATGTGCTAGCTTTGTCTAAGCAGAATCAATCAGCAGTATCGGATTTGTTATCCTTTTCATTGTCGTTTCCAGGCTGGTCCGATATCGACTCTTCTGGTGCAGACTGTTCAATAATCGTTTTCTCTTCCAGCTGTTTTTTAATATAAGGATCATGCTGAAATACTTC
>JAGLFI010000114.1 GCA_023144585.1 Desulfobacula sp.
GCAATGGCACTTTTCAGACTGTGGGTACAGCAGACCTTGCTGCAGTAAGGATTTTCATTGTTTCTGGATCCAACGCACTGGATAAATACAATGGCCTTTGCTTTTTCAATTCGGTCATCTCCTTCCCGCAAGGCTGCATCCATATCCAAATGGGTGAGCACATCCGGATGATCAGTGTAGAGGTACTCTTCAGGTTTGAATTCCTTTCCCCCGGTGGCAAGAATAACAGCTCCGTGTTCAATGACTGTCTGCTGATTGATCCCCCCACCATTGGTCACATTAGTCTCATTGGTTCCATTGCTCTTAATGGTGGTAACAAAATTCCCCATGGAGCCTGTAAACGCCTCAACCTGGGTGTCAAGATACACCTTGATGGTGTCACTTGCATTGGTTTTTGCTATAAGATCCTCAAGATAATCTTGTATCTCTTCTCCCTGCCAGGTGGCATTCAGGTTCCTTGCAATCCCGCCAAGCACACCTGTCTTTTCCACCAGGTGAACATCAACTCCCTGACTGGCTGAACTGATCGCAGCTTCCATCCCTGCCGCACCACCGCCCACCACAAGAAGGGACTTTTTAATATCCAGGCTGACCTGGTGTAATGGTTCCACCAAGGCTGCTTTTGCCACGGCCATTCGAACCAGTTCTTTTGCTTTTTGTGTTGCTTTTTCCGGTTCTTTCATATGGACCCAAGTATTCTGATCCCTTATATTGGCCATCTCAAACAGGTATTTGTTCAGGCCGGCATCCCTTATTGTCTCCTGGAACAGGGGTTCATGAGTTCTGGGTGAGCAGGATGCCACCACCACACGACTGAGTCCATGCTCCTGGATAACCTCTTTCATGTGATCCTGAGAATCCTGGGAACAGGTAAACAAATTGTCCTCCACATGAACAACATAGGGAAGTGTTGCCGCGTAATCCCTGATGGCTGGTACATCAGCAATCCCGCCAATGTTGATACCACAATTACAGACAAACACACCGATGCGGAGATTTTGCCCTGAAAAATCACTTTCAGGCTGCAATTCTTTGGTTTTTGTCTCGCTCCATCTGCCGTCCGTCAATGCCATGGAGGCGGTGGCGGCGGCAGCAGAGGCCTCCATAACAGAGGCAGGAATGTCTTTGGGTTCCTGAAAGGTACCGCAGACATAGACCCCTTTTTTACTGGTACAGACAGGAGACAGGTTATCGGTCTTGGCAAACCCGTGACCATTGAGTTTTATCCCTATCTTGTCCGCAAGTTCCCGGGCATCTTTATTCGGCGATAGGCCTATGGAAAGTACCACCATATCAAAAATCTCTTCAACCATGCTCCCGGCTTCAGTGGAATATACAATCCTGTACTTATCACCTGGTTCTGGGAAAACAGAATGAATTCTGGATCTGACAAACCGGACGCCGCTGTCATCCTGGGCCCTGATATTGTATTTATCAAAATCTTTCCCATGGGTTCTCATGTCCATGAAAAAAATGGCGGCATCCAGTCCCTTTCCGCTGTGTTCCTTTGCAATAACGGCCTGCTTATTGGCATACATGCAGCAGACACCGGAACAATAGGAATGATCCCCTTTATTAATGTCTCTCGATCCGACACATTGGAGCCAGGCGATCTTTTCAGGTTCCACATTATCGGATGGCCTTACAAGATGACCGCCATAGGGGCCGGATGCAGACAAAATTCTTTCAAATTCCACACTGGTCATGATATTTGGGCTGTGTCCGTAGCAGTATGAAACCATCTGGGTGGGTTCAAAAGATGTAAACCCCGGGGAAAGAATAATGGCACCCACATCAATGGTATGCTCTCTGCCCTGCATGGAATGATCCACAGCATTGGCAAGACAGGCATCCACACACTGCATACACTCTGAACAATATCCACAGTTCAGGCATCTTGCAGCTTCTTTTTGGCCCTCTTCCTCACCATATCCCAGTTCCACTTCCTTAAAATTACCGACCCTTTCAGCTGCAGCAAGCTCCGGCATCTTATACCGGTTTTCAGATGCCATATCTTCACTTACCGGCCTGAACTCGGGATTTTCAACCAGGGCAAGTTGCCGACCTTCTTCCATATCCACCCCTTTGAGGTATCTGACAATGGATTCGGCCGCTTCCATACCGGCTGCAATGGCACCGATAGCAACACCCGGACCTGTCTGGATATCACCACCCGCAAAAACGCCTTCTTTGTCTGTGGCAAGAGTGACCGGGTTAACCTCTGTGGTGTTCCATTTGCTGATCTTCAAACTGCCAAGTTTTTCAATCGCCGAAAGGTCAGGCCTCTGGCCAATAGCAGGAATAAGCTGATCAATTTCAATGTCATATTCACTGCCCGGTATGGGAACAGGACGTCTTCGCCCTGAAGAATCCGGCTCGCCCAGTTCCATTTTAAGAACCGTTACCGCCTTTACCCTGCCGTTTTCTTCAACGACTTTCTGGGGAGCTGCAAGATAGGTAATCTTAGCATCTTCATCTTCTGCAGCACAAATTTCCTCTTCCCAGGCAGGCATTTCTTTTCTTGTCCTTCGATACAGGATGGTGACCTCTTGAGCTCCCAGTCGAACCGCAGACCTTGCCACATCAATGGCCACATTACCACCGCCGATAATGCAGACCTTTTTACCGACCTTTGTTGTTCCGGTCAGGTTAAGTTCCCGCAAAAAATCAACCCCCTGGCGAACCCCTTCAAGATCTTCACCGGGAATGCCCAGTTCAACACCCTTGTGAGCACCCAGCCCTAAGAAGACCGCATCAAACCCGTCTGCCATGAGGCTGTCCACAGTAAAATCTTCCCCAAGGCGGGAATTCAGTTTAAGGTCAACCCCTAAGTTGGTGACAACCTCAATATCCTTGTCCAGCACTTCTCTTGGCAGGCGGTGTTCAGGGATACCGACCCTGAGCATACCACCGGCCTGGGACAATGCTTCGAATATAGTGGCATCAACCCCCTGCTTTGCCAGATGATAGGCAGCGGATAGTCCGGCCGGGCCTGAACCGATGATGGCCACTCTTTTGCCGATCTTTTCAGCACATTTAATTTCCACTTCTCTGGCATCAAAACTGTCTGCTGCCAGACGCTTTAAATCCCGAATGGCAACCGATTCATCCACCTGGCATCTTCTACAGGCATCTTCACATTCATGGGGACAGACCCTTCCTAAAACACCGGGCAAAGGGAGCTGTTCCATGATAATTTCCAGAGATTCCTTATATTTTCCTTCTTTCACCATCTGGACGTACCCTTGCACATTCAATCCGGCAGGACAGGTCAAACGGCACGGGGCCTTATCTTTTTTCTCTATGGCAAACCCCGACGGCATTGCCTGGGGATACAGCTTGAATGCGGCTTTCCTGTCCCGCAGCGCTTCATCAAACTGGCTGGGAAGCTCCACCGGGCAAATATCTGCGCACTCTCCGCAGGCGGTACATTTTTCTATATCAATAAATCGAGGTTTTTCCTTTAATTTAACGGTAAAATCACCTACTTCCCCTGTAACCTCTTCAATTTGAGTCATGGTCATCAGCTCAATATTGAGATGACGCCCTGCCTCAACAAGTTTTGGGGATATGATACACATTGAGCAGTCATTTGTGGGAAAAGTCTTGTCCAGTTGTGCCATTACTCCGCCAATGGCTGTGTTTTTATCTACGAGGTATACAAAATATCCTGAATCCGCCAGATCCAGGGACGACTGAATACCTGCTATACCGGCACCGACCACCATTATCGAGCCGTTACCTTTTCTGGTACCTTTTTCGGCCATTTGGAACCCTCCTTTTTATAGTCCCACTTCAGCCAGATCCGGCCCAAGATAGGTTCGTTCTTCCTCACCCAGTACGCCCATGGCAAGGCAGATGATTGTCCATAAATGGACAACATGCCAGCCGCCGTCAAAGTGTTCGCCAATGTCTTCAATCTGACCATGACAATTATGACAGGGCGCAATTACATAATTTGCACCGGTTGCCTTAAGCTGGTTGAATTTTGTTCTGCCATAGGCCCTTCTCTGATCCGGGAATCCTGCCTGTAAAGCACCACCGCCACCGCCGCAGCAATAGTTGTTATCCCGGTTGGGGACGGTATCGATAAAATTTTCTTCTCCCACAACGGTTTGAATGACAAACCTTAAATCATCTACAATCTTATTGGAGCCGCTCTTTCTTCCGATATTGCAGGGATCCTGCACTGTAAATTTGGCCTTGATATCTTTGTTCCAGTCAGAGTTGACTTTCAATTTGCCTTCTTTTATCCACTGGGCATACAACTCAATAATAGTGATCAGTTCAAACTTGTGAGGTATCTTGAATTTTCGCAATCCTTCCAGGATCGCAAAGTAGGAATGCCCTCACTCGGTATTGACCACAAGGGGACTTTTTAAATTATTGTCCACATGAAAAGCAAACTCTTCAATAATATATTTCCATCCCTCATTATCCGCCATGAACATGCAATAATTTTCTCCGGCCCACATTACGGACGGATACGTCCAGTCCGCACCCACTGTGTGAAGAATTTTCCATAAAGGAGCCATTTCTTCGGGCTCGGTAACCGGCTCCCTGGAATTCTGATTCAATACCATTGCAGCACCCACCCGGTCCACTGAGACCTGAAGATTTTCAAATTTCGGCTGCTCTTCCCGGATTTCCTCGGCTACATCCAGTACCGTGAATTCAAAATCATCCTTTGCAGCACCCATGGCACTGCCGGTTCTGATATGCTGATCACATGAGCCAAGGATACCTTTGGGACGTTTTTCCCTGGGAACATTGCCACGTAAATTAAAAATCAGTGCCGGTATATTAATTTTCATGGG
>JAGLFI010000115.1 GCA_023144585.1 Desulfobacula sp.
CAGTTCAACGAACCAGTTTCTATAAAAAGGATTCGTCAGCTCAGAAACACAATACAGAACGAATTACGTTCTAATGCTGTGTCAAAAGAATTAAATAAAAATGTTATCAGAAAGCAAAAAAGACCAAGAATGAGATATGCAAAAACTTAACCGGACATCACTGATTCAAAGGTAGTTCTGGTTCAACCACCCATAGAAGATTTTTATCTGACAAAAAAAAGAACCGTTCCCTATGGACTTGCCGCCATTGCTGCATGCCTGCAAAAAAAAGGTTTTAATGTACAAATCCTTGATGCCCTTGCAACAAACAAATCAAAAATAATTGCTTACCCTGAAGGGTTTTCTCATCTTAAAACATTTTACGGCAAAAGCGATGTCACGGCTTTTTCCCTTTTCCATGAGTTTAAGCATTTTGGATACAGCTATGAATATCTTGGAACAAAAATCCGGGATAAAGAACCCTTTGTTGTGGGCATATCCTCTTTGTTTACGGCTTATTGTGATGAAGCCTTAAAAACAGCTCAAATTATTAAAAAATTTTATCCGCAGTGTAAAATCGTTTTGGGCGGTCATCACCCCACGGTATTTCCTGAAAAAGTACTGGCCTGTTCTGCTGTTGATTTTGTGCTGAGAGGTGAAGGTGAAACCAGCATGGCAAAGCTTTGCCAGGCGTTAAAAAACGGTTCGGATTTAGAACAGATTCCCGGGATTGCCTTTAAGAAAAATAATGCCATGTTTATTTCAGACCCATCCTGGATTACAGACTTTAACAGTCTTCCAATACCTGCCACAGATCTGGTTAACCATGATTTTTATCAAAGAAAAAACAGACGATCCACTATTATTGTTTCAAGCAGAGGCTGTCCCATGCAGTGTTCATATTGTTCTGTATCTGCTGCATCATCCTATGCACCGTTCAGGCAGCGTTTCGTTGAGAATGTAATCCTGGAGCTTGAATATCAGACAAAAGATCATGACATTGGATTTATTGATTTTGAAGATGAAAATCTATGTTTAAATAAACAATGGTTTCTTTTACTATTTTCAAAAATAAAATGCCTGTTTGCAGATAGAGATGTAGAGCTTCGGGCCATGAATGGATTATATCCCCCAGCACTTGATGAGGAAATCGTTTCTTTGATGAAAGACTCGGGTTTTAAAACCCTTAATCTTTCTTTGGGATCAACATCAAAAGACCAATTAAAAAAATTTAAACGACGAGACGTTAGAGCCTCCTTTGAAAAGGCTCTTTTACTTACTAAAAAGAATGATCTTGAATGTGTTTCATATATTATTGCTGCAGCCCCCGGTCAGACTGCACAAAATTCTCTGGAAGATCTTTTATACCTGGCACAAAAAAGAACCCTTGCAGGGCTGTCAATTTTTTATCCGGCACCCGGAAGCCTTGATTATCAGCTTTGCAAGGATAAAAAAATTTTGCCAGAGAGCTTTAGCCTGATGCGGTCAACAGCACTCCCGTTAAATGAAAAAACAACAAGGATACAATCGATTACGCTGTTAAGGCTTTCAAGAATCTTAAATTTTATGAAGCACTTGATTGATACAGATGGATTCATACCGGAACCCGAACTATTTTCACACCAGGAGACAACACCATTTGCCAACAGAGAAAACTTATCAAAAACACTTCTGCAATGGTTTTTGTATGATGGAAAAATCAGAGGGGCTCAGGCAGGAGGTAAGATTTATACCCATATAGCCGATAGCGTCCTTACACAGCAGTTTGTTGAAAGAATTAAAACTATTCCGATTGCCGGAGTCAGCAGTCTGTAAGCTTGCCGATATATTTTTCTTGTTCTATAACAATGTGTTCCTTGACATGGGAGCTGATTGTCTTTTGTACCATTTTTGCAATATCATCGATCTCCATATGTTCGAATATCGAAAAAGGTATTTCATCCAGGGCTCTGACTTCTATCCGATGTTTGCCCTGAAGTTTTAGAGAATATTTTGGCAGGGCATTCTTGGTATTATTGATTACCAGAGGCAGAATCGGTTTTTTTGCTTTTTGGGCAAGGATAAACGCACCCGGCTTAAAGGGTTTTACAATTCCTGTTTTTGACCGGGTTCCTTCCGGAAACAGCATGATGGAAATATTTTGTTTTAAGAGTTGTTCACACTGATCCATCATCTTTTGGATACTCTCCTTATCGCCTCTTTTGAGTTTTACATGCCCGTTTAATACCATGTTCCAGCCAATAAACGGCAGTTTAAAGACTTCTGCCTTAGAGATCCACCTGAAAGGAAAAAAAAGACGATATGCCATAAGAATATCAAGCTGGGACTGATGGTTTGAGACAATGACATAACTTTTTTTCATGTCCATTTTTTGCCGACCGGTGATTTCTACCGACCATATCGGCACACACCAGATATACAGGCAAGCCCAGAACGATGTAAAAAGATTTAATAAAACAAGTCGCTTATCAAAAAATTGAGTCAGCAATCGAACAAGGCAGGCAATGAGGAACATTATTACCGAACTTAAGCCAACAAATACAATATAGGCATATGAAAAAAAGACAATCCCAAAGCTTTTAAAGCTCATAAGGCGTCAGACTTTCCCATCCGTCTTCAGTCACCAGCAGGGTCTGTTCAAACTGTGCAGATAAAGACCCGTCATCTGTGACGGCTGTCCATCTGTCTTCAAGCACATGAAGCTCTTTTTTTCCCAGGTTAATCATGGGTTCGATGGTGAACACCATACTCGGAACAAGGCAGACACCTTTTCCCTTGGTGCCAAAATGAAAAACCTGGGGCTGCTCATGAAAATCAATGCCGACACCATGGCCGATAAACTCCCGAACCACAGAACAGCCGCAAGACTCTGCATAACTTTGAATGGCATAACCGATATCCCCCAATGTTGCACCGGGAGCTATTGTTTGTATCCCTCTTTTTAAGGATTCAGCAGCCACACTGACGATCTTTTTTCCTTGTTCAGTAGGCGTCCCCACAAAAAATGTTTTGCTGGCATCTGCATAATAGCCGTCAAGTATGGGTGTGATATCCACATTGACAATATCACCATCTTTTAAAACACGATCGCCGGGTATACCATGACAGATGACGTCATTGACTGAAATACAGACACTTTTAGGAAAGCCCCTGTAATTTAAGGGTGCAGGAATCGCTCCGGCCTTAATGGTTTCTTCATGAACAAAGGTATTGATATCTTCTGTTTTAAGCCCGGGTTTGATCATTTTTTCAATCTGGTTGAGAATTGACATTAAAAGTATTCCGGACTTTTTAATACCCTCGATCTGATGCGGTTCTTTCAGATTGATATCATATTTTCTTTTATACTCTTCCTTAATACTGATTTCTATTTTTTTGTTGCGGCAGCAATTCTTATATTTTTTCCCGCTTCCGCATGGGCAAAGGGAATTTTGTCCGATCTTCACAGCTTTCTTTTTCATTTATATTCAAGCTCCTACAGGATAGCCCCACAATGAATGGGGATATGCGTCTTCAATTCTAATCTTGATAATACCGCCTATATTGACATGTTCAGATGGAAAATGCACGATTTTATTGGACTCACTCCTGCCTGCCATTTGTACTAAATTTTTCCGGTGTTCCAGATTTTTCCAGGTTTGCTCAAATCCGTCCCGTTTTTTTTGGCTTTTACCTTCAACAAGGACGTCTAATGTCTTTCCGATCAGTTCTTTGTTCTTTTTTTGGGTATAATGTTCCTGTAATTCCAAAAGATTGTTTAACCGCTCACGTTTTTCCTTCTCATCAATCTGTTCGGAAAACTTTGCGGCAGGCGCGGATGACCGGTCAGAATATGCAAAAGCATATATGGAATCAAATTGGATTTCACGTAAAAGACTCATTGTATCGTTAAAGTCTTCCCGGGTTTCAGATGGGAACCCAACAATGATATCCGTTGAAAGAGCAACATCAGGGCATTCCCGTTTTAAAGCCTTAATCTGGGATATATATTTTTCCCTGGTATATCCCCTGTTCATCTTTTTAAGAATTTTATTTGATCCTGACTGTACCGGCAGGTGAAGATGGTTGCAGACCTTATCAAGATCCCGGATGGCAAAAATCAAATTCATGGAAAGATCCTTTGGATGAGAAGTGGCAAATCGTATCCGCTGAATTGAGTCTATTTCATTAATCTTAGCCAAAAGTTGTACAAATGAAATTTGGCCTTCTTTCTGGCCGTAAGAATTTACGTTCTGCCCTAAGAGGGTTACCTCCTTGACACCGGACTGAGCCAGCAAAGTGATCTCTTCTACAATGCTTTCCGGGGACCGGCTCCTTTCTCTGCCCCGGACATAGGGCACCACACAATAGGTACAATAATTATCACACCCCTGCATAATAGTAACAAATCTGGAAATTATATTTTCATCAAAACAGGATGTGTCAGATGTATTCGGCAGAGCTTCATAAATCATCGGTGAGTCTTCAGTATCCACTACTCTTTGTTTGCCTGACTTTACGGCATCAATAGCCTGACCAAACCTTGAAAATGCCTGGGTACCCAGAACAATATCAAGATACGGAACCCGTCCAAATGCTTTTTTCCCCTCCTGTTGTGCCACACACCCTGCCATGACCGTAATCAGGTGAGGTTTACTTTTTTTAATTTTGGCAAACCTTCCCAGAAAACTAAATGCTTTTTCTTCTGCCTTGTGACGGATCGAACAGGTATTGCAAACTACAATGTCGGCCTTGTCCATATCATCGGTTTTTTCAAACCCGTAAGAATTCAGTATTGCAGCCAGTTTCTCAGAATCATATACATTCATCTGACAGCCAATGGTAT
>JAGLFI010000116.1 GCA_023144585.1 Desulfobacula sp.
CTTAATATGGGGTAAAACCAGTACATGGAAAACCTGGATTTGCTGACATTATAATTACGTGTGACCTTTAGGTTATGGATATTTTCCCTGATGGATCTTCCTAATTTTTCAAAAGATATTTCCCATGAAATTTTGTGTTTTCCAAGGATACCTGCAATTGCCAGAGCACATTTTAAACTCATAAAAATGGAACTCGCACCTGTGAGAAGAGACATGGGATCAATTTTGCCTTCAGGACTTTTAGCCCAATAGATCTCACCGCCTTTTGTCTGGAGACTGAGGGCATAATTGATCCCTTTTTCCATTGTCGGCCACATTCGTTCAAGAAATGCCGTGTCCTTATTTATCAACCAGGTATGAAAGAGGCCTACAGAAATATAGGCTGCCATATGGGTTTCACAGGTTCTGTCTCCGGGTTTCCCGTTGATATAGGAAGAATACCATGAACCATCAGGATTCTGGATATTTTTCAGCCAATCGAATGCGCGGTATGATGCATCAAAACACTTGCCGATATTCAGGCCCATAATCGTTTCCACAAGATCCCAGGGGTCTGTTTTTCCATCCGTATGCCAGGGGATATCACCGGACTCCCTTTGAAGTGTCAAAATAAAGCTGACAACTGAGTTGATGTTCAGGGTATCAGACGATTTAATCCTAGGGTCTTTTAGCACTATCAAATGTCTCCGATCAAAAAATATCCTTAAAAATTACAGCGTCACATTATCAGAGCTATTTATTTTTTACAAGGAACATGGACTTCAATTCATGAATGAGTATTCATACTAATTTGTTTTTATTAAATGATAGATCATGTCAATCAACTTTAAATGGCTAATATATATAACAGTTTGAAATTGAATGTAAATTTTTCCTATTCGTCCGGGGTTTATTCTAAATTATTTTTCTTGACACCCAGAGAATTATCTGTTAATCTAAAATGAATGTTCATTCATAACTTGAAGGTACACATAACCTAAAGGTCACACGTAAATTTATAACAACCCTTGAATTAGGAGGAAATCATGATAAGAAAAATCAGAAAGGCTGCAGTTATCGGGTCCGGAATTATGGGAGGCGGTATTGCCGCCCTTCTTGCCGCTGCCGGTGTAAAGGTGCAGCTTTTGGATATCGTTCCGTTTGATTTAAAAGACGAAGAAAAAAATGACCCGATTGCCCGGAACCGGATGGTAAAGGCAGGCTTGGACGCGGCTTTAGCATCAGCCCCCTCCCTGTTTTTCAACAAAAAAGATGCGGGTTTGATTGCCATCGGCAACCTTGATGATGACATTGAAAAACTGGCTGAATGTGACTGGATCATTGAAGTTGTAATTGAAAACCTTGGCATCAAAAGAAAACTTTTCAAAAAAGTCGAAAAAATAAGAAAGCCGGGTTCCATTGTTACCTCAAATACATCCGGTATCCCGCTGCAAGATATTTGTGAAGGTTTTTCCAAAGAATTCAAAGAACATTTTATGGGAACCCATTTTTTCAATCCTGTCCGGTATATGCACCTTCTTGAGCTGATCCCCGGTGCGGACACTCTTCCTGAAATCCTTGAATTTGTTGCCGCCTTTGGTGAGAAAAACCTGGGTAAAGGAATTGTCTGGGCAAAAGATACCCCCAACTTTGTGGGTAACAGGATCGGCATCCAGGGCATTGGCGCCATCTTGAAAGCCATGCCTGAATATGAGATGACCATCCCTGAAGTGGATGCAATATTCGGCCCTGGCCTTGGCCGTCCCAAAACCGCTATCTTTAAATTAGTTGACCTGGTTGGCCTAGATACCATCATTAACGTCTGCAAAAATTCCTATGAACTCTGCCCGGATGATGAGCAGAGAGCGGCGTTAGTCCTGCCTGAGTTTGTTGAAAAAATGGCAGAGAAAAATCTCTTGGGCAACAAAACCAAGGCTGGTTTTTACAAAACCGGGTTGACCCCGGAATGGAAAAAACTAAAAAAAGTTCTCAACCCGGCAACCATGGAATATGAAGACCTGGTAAGGCCAAGCTTCCCCTGTATTGATGCGGCAAAGAAAAAAGCCACCTTAAAAGAAAAAATAAATTGCGTTCTCAAAGGGGATGACAAAGGCGCTAAATTTGCCTGGAAAATGGCTGCCAACAGTTTTCTGTATGCTGCCAACAGGGTGCCTGAAATTGCCGATACCATCATTGAAATCGACAACTCCATGAAATGGGGATACAATTTTGAAATGGGTCCCTTTGAGATGTGGGATGCTTATGGGGTTAAAGAGGCTGTTGAACGGATAGAAAAAGAAGGCCTTTCCATCCCTGCCAATGTAAAAGAGATGCTGGCAAAAGACAACGCCTGTTTTTATAAACTGGAAAACGGCATCCAATATTATTATGATTTTGCATCCGGCTCCTACAAAGAAATAGCTATCAGCAAAAACATGGTTTCCATTGCAGCGGCTAAAGGCAATAACAAGATGGTTATGGGAAGCAACTCTGCCAGCCTTGTGGACATTGCTGATGACGTCTTCTGCATTGAATTTCATACAAAAATGAATGCTATCAATGAAGAAATTGTTGATTCCATTGGTGAAGCTCTTGACTATGTTGATAAAAATGGGGTCGGGCTTGTTATCGGCAATGAAGCTGGTGGCATGCCCGGTGCATTCTCAGCAGGGGCTGACCTTGGCTTCATTTCAAAACTCTGCCATGACAAAAAATATACTGAAATGGATGCCTTCCTGAAAAAAGCCCAGGATGGTATTCAAAAAACAAAATATGCAGCCTTCCCGGTTGTTGCCGCTCCTTACGGTATGGTGCTTGGCGGAGGATGCGAAACCTGTCTGGGTGCTGACAGAATCGTTGCCCATTCAGAGCTTTACATGGGACTTGTGGAAATCGGTGTGGGCCTGCTTCCCGCAGGCGGTGGAACCATGAACCTGTGGAAAAAATATATTAATGCCCTTCCGGCCAAAACAGCAAAAGATACGGATCTGGCCAAATTCTTTGTACCCGCCTTTATGAAAATCGGAATGGCCGCCGTATCCATGTCTGCAGCCCAGGCAGTGGGTAATGGATTCCTTGGTCAGGCGGACAGAATCGTATTCAACCGTGACAACCTTATTGGTGAAGCAAAGAAAGAAGTGCTAAAAATGGTGGATGACGGGTATGTTCCCCCGGCAAAACAGCCCCTTATTGTTATGGGGGATGCCGGCCAGGGTATGGTGAATACAGAACTCTTTAATATGCTCAATGGCAAATTCATGAGTGAGTATGATGCATTCCTTGCCAAACGAATTGCATATGTAATGAGTGGTGGTGATGTAAAAGTGGGAAGTAGCGTTGATGAAGACACCATCCTGAAACTTGAAAGAGAAGCATTTGTTGACTTTAGCAAAGAAGAAAAAACCATTGCAAGAATCGATCACATGCTTAAAACAGGCAGACCACTTAGAAACTAAAGGAGGACTTAAATCATGCAAGATGCATATATTGTACAATCAGTCAGAACCCCTGGCTGCAAACAGAAAAAAGGCCAGTTCAACCAGACAAGACCTGAAGAGCTGATTACCTTTATCATGAGGTCTGCCGTTGAAAGAACCCACAACCTTGAATTTGAGCATTTCGATGATGTGATGATCGGCTGTGCCTTTCCTGAAGCGGAGCAAGGTCTCAACATCGGCAGAGTTGCAACTCAAATGGCCGGATTTCCCGAAAAAGTATCCGGTGCAACCATTAACAGATTCTGTGCATCCGGCCTTGAAGCCATTGCCCTTGCATTTGCAAGAGTCCAGATGGGCTGGTCAGATGTAACCATGGGTGCCGGTGTTGAATCCATGACCTTTGTTCCCATGGGAGGAAACCTTCCCCGTCCTCATCCTGAATATTCCAAAACCAATCCGGAAAATTATATTTCCATGGGCATTACAGCAGACAATGTCGCCTCCCGTTACAATGTATCCCGGGAAGATCAGGATAAATTTGCTGCAAATTCCCAGGCAAAGGCGGCCAACGCCCGTGATAACGGCCTGTTTACGGAAATCATTCCCACACCAGCCGCAAACTACGTCAAACAACCGGATGGAACATATAAAAAAGAGCAATTCATTGTTGAACACGATGACGGCATCAGGGTATCCACACCTGAAGGACTTGGAAAACTTCGGACGGTTTTCTCTGCTGCCGGCAGTGTCACAGCCGGGAACTCTTCCCAGACAACAGATGGTGCAGCAGCTACCATTATCGCATCAAAGGCAAAATGTGATGAACTAGGGCTTAAACCCATTGCAAAACTTATTTCCTATACCACCATAGGATGCAAGTCCGATGAAATGGGAGTGGGTCCCCGCTATGCCATTCCAAAGGTTCTTGAACAGGCAGGGATGACGATTGATGATATTGATATCTATGAAATCAATGAAGCGTTTGCTTCCCAGGCCTTTTACTGCATAAGAGAGCTGGATCTTGAGAAGTACATGGATAAAATCAATATCCACGGCGGTGCAATCGCATTAGGCCATCCTTTGGGATGCACCGGTGCAAAGTTGACAGCCACATGTCTTGCCAATTTAAAAGAAGTGAATGGGAAATACGGTATTGTTTCCATGTGCATTGGCGGCGGCATGGGCGCTGCAGCCATATTTGAAAGACTATAATTTACAATCTTATTATTCTGAAAAAAAAGGGGCTGTTTCCAAACTACTTTTAGAAACAGCCCCACAACCGGTAATTTAATATTTCTTTACAGCAGCAATATATCTTGATACAAATTTTCCAATTCAAAACTTATTAATTCTCACGATTGGTATACGTTCACGGGGTTAAT
>JAGLFI010000117.1 GCA_023144585.1 Desulfobacula sp.
TGAATTTTTAAGATATTGTCCATGGACTCTCCGGTATGTTCCTGCAGGATGCCATATTCAGAAAGGATGCCCTCATACGAGTCCTTTACCTCAAATGCTGATTTGCTCAAAAAGGGTTCAAAATATTTATAATATTTCTTTTCCATGACCTGCATGGCAACAAGGAGCGCTCCATATGAAATAAGACTTAAATATTTTCCTTCCTTGAACCATTTTTTAAAATAAGAATTGGCAATGATTTTAATATATTTGTAATAGGGTGTTGTGATAACTTCACCACCATTGTCTTCAATAAAATGAACCAAATCCTGATTTATAATATAATTATCTCTAGCGTAAAGGTCTCCAAAAATTCCAACTTTAGGTCGTGATTCCGTTCGGGTATCAATTTTTAAAAATAATTCACTCACTTTTTTTAACGCCTCTTCCTTGGACTCTCCTTTTTCAAAACAATTGCATAGAATACTCAATGTATTTTGAAGTACCCGATCTGTTTGACCTTTATTGATTTCATAGGGTCTTATTTTGCACCCGATACTTCTTAACAATCCGCCAAACATATAGGCAAAATATGCATTGGTTGATGTTCGAAAAGAAATATCAAATAAAGAAAGTTCGCCTTTATAAATTTCAGATTTTTCAAACCCACACCCATTTTTTTCAAGTATTTTTTTTATATGATATGGGTACATCTTGATATTGCAGGCAATTTCCGAATAATTTAACCATAGCGCACAATTTGCCGGATCAAGATTGTTTTTCTCGATTGTATGAATAAACCCTGCCGCCACTGCATTTAAAGGAATACATTGCCCTGTATTGGTCAGAATGCTTTTTTTCAAAGTTTCAGGGGTTTCTTCCATTAAAAGAGCATGAAACCCTTCATTTTTTAATATTGAAACAATCAGACTGCCGGTATATAAATCCCAGTTTGGAAAAATAATGGTTTTTTTGTCTATCTTTGATAAAAATTTTGGATGAAGATGAGAAATATCACCTTTTTTTCCTTTTAATCCTGAATGATTATGATTTGTAAATGCATGTACAGCTGCTTCAACTCTTGTTTCATAACCGACACTGGAATCATGTTCATCAAGTTCCAATACAAGATAGGGTTTATTATAGCTTTCCATTATCTGTTTGAAATAATCAATACCGAATGAATCCGGAGCACATTTAAATGAACTGATATAGACTGGATAAAGATGATCACTATTGACAGCAATATAGGCAGCCTTAAGGATTTGTGCGACATATTTCCAATGAATTTCTTTTAACAAAGGATCAATTTCTGAAAAATCACAGGTTTCAAAATCAAGCATATCCTGGAAAAAGGTTTTCACATCAAGATTTTCAAAAAGTTGCGGGATATTGTTGTTCATTGTCTGGGTTAAAACTGTGTAGGGCCGACCCAAAAGGACAACATTAATATCCGAATTTTTGGATTTATATTGTTGATATAATGCTTTATAATTTAATTGACAATTCTCTTTAAATTTCACTGCACTGTCATATGCGGCTGAGATATCAAAAAATGAAAATATAAAGTCAGAGGATATTTTTTTTAAGGATTTATATAATTCCAGTTTGGTATGAAAATTTGTATAAAGATATTTTATGATCGGTGATATCAACTTTTTTTTATCAAAATCCGAGAGACAGGATATAATTGACGGCATAAATTGAGTATAGTAGCAATGCTGCCTTCTCCCATCTTTTTTCTTAAGGTTCTCTTCAAAATAGAAGGGTAAAAATACATAATCCACTTGATTCATTAAATACTCGATATGACCATGCAGCGCCATGACAGGGGCACAAAATTCTGCGTTTGCAATACCTTTTCCTAATTTTACCGGATTCTTCAGTTTTAAACTGGTTTTTGTTTTAATTCCCAGTCTGGAAAAAAAGTGCGTCCAGAAATCAGTGTCTTCAAAAAGATGAAGTGCATGGGGAATGCCAATGGTAAAATTATGTTTAATGAGTGGTTTTTCAGGTTTCTGGATGGCTTGTTTTCTGATTTTTAACAGGTTATAGGTATTTTCATTTGGAACCATTTTTTTTGTCTGATAATCCCTGCCGCACAAAAAACCATATGCAAGGGTTTGCCCTCCAATATCTGCAATGGTCAGTTTGCAATAATTTGTGCATAATTCACAGGTTTCCTGACGGATTGGAATGTCTTGTTTCCATAAGTCAAATCCTCTAAAACCGGATGTTTTGATTTGTTTTTCTTTCAACAATAAGGCAACACCAAGTGCACCTGTCAGATGACAATATTTTGATACATGAATGGGCTTGTTTAATTTCTGTTCAAATGCAGCAACAAGGGCTTTGTTTCTGGCTGTTGCCCCTTGAAAAAGAATACAATCACCTATTTTACTGATATTGGCCACTTTTGTCAAATAGTTATCTCTTACAGAGTGTAAAACCGAGGCGAGGATTTCATTTTTCTGAAAACCTTGAGCAAAATAATAATTAATGTCCCTCTCCATAAAAACAGTACATCTGTCGCTGGCCACAGGAGAACTGACACCTTCTGTTCGATCAGAATACTCAGATAAAGGGCAGTCAAGTTTTAAGGCCTGCTCTTCGATGAAACTTCCGGTTCCTGCAGCACATACGGTATTCATAACTGAAAAGGTGACGATACCATCTTTCAGCAAGGTAAATTTGGCATCCTGTCCGCCGATTTCAATAATTGTATCCACATTTTTGTTTAAATTAACTGCTGCGGTCGCATGGGCAGTAATTTCATCGGGTTCGATATCCGCTCCAATGATTTTACCACTGATTCTTCGCCCGGATCCTGTCGTACCACAGCCTTTAATTTCAATTTGAACATCATATGCTTTGAAAAACTGATCACAGGCTTTGAAAACTTTTTGAACAGCCATCGCAGGCCGTGATGCAGTTTTTGTATAAAACCCGGCAATGGGTATCCCTTCTTGATTCACAAGGATGCTTTTGGTACTTGTTGATCCTACGTCCAGCCCTAAATAGCCCTCTTTGGTCTCAATTAAGGCGGGATTTTGATAAATATCGATTTCAACATCTTCAGCAACATAGGAGGAAAAGCATTTAAAATCAGGATATTGTGAAAGTTTAAGTTCTAACCCAGGATAGGACAGAATATTTTCTTTTTTTGAAGAAATAAAAAAATCTTTTATTGATGTGGCACTTTTTTTTTTTATTTTCTTTTTATTGACCATGTCATCCAACAGGCAGAGCGCTGCACCGGTTGCACCATAGAATATTGATTTTGAATCAATGATAAATTGATATTCGGTGATTTTTTCAAGATGGTTTCTAACCGATAGATTTTGAGAGACACCGCCGCAAAAAATAATTTTTTTACCGACCTGTTTATATTGAAAAAGAGTGTTGGAAATGTTTTTTGCAAGTCCATAACACAGACCATCACAGATTTGTTCAATGCCATACCCTTCCTGCTGGGCATGAATAAGATCTGTTTTGGCAAAAACCGCACACCGGGTTGCAATATCAGGAATTTTTTTTGAATTTAAAAGGGCTTTCCGGCTCAGTTCGCGGGAGCCGTCCAGCAGGTTTAATCTTCTGGCCTGCTGGTCAAGAAAGCTTCCTGTACCGGCAGCGCAGGATGTATTGTGTTTAGCACCGAGATAATTTTGGCTTCCATCAAATCGACTTAATGAGAATTTTTCACCACCGATGTGTAAAATTGCATTAAATGCTCTATGATAATATTGGGCAGCCCGTATAATCGTTAATTGCTCATCATAAGATTGGTTTGTTTTGATAAAAGGCGGGGTAGTGTCAGTAATAGCAACGTATTCTATGGTTTTTATATCAATATTTTGGATTAATTGAGAAAAACATTGCTTCACTTCTCCATGATGATAACAAGTGTCTGTATGAATAATATTGCCTTCATCACTTAGCACCACAATTTGAATAGAGACAGAGCCAACATCAATACCGAGAATATTTGATGAAGATTTCATTATTATATTTTTTCCTTTACCTGATTCCAGAATTCCAAAACCCCTTTAAACCAACCATCTATAAACATTTGTTCATGATCAACCGCATTAGAGTTAGAATATTTTGCAAGATCTGTTGTCTGGTAGATCTGTTCAAAATATTCATTCATTTTGGGATCAGCAATTAATTTATACGTATCATTAAACTGCAATACGTATAAAAGCTCTTCATAATGTATGGTTTTTGCCCATCGAAGACCTTCTGTTTTACTCAGTTTGTAATATTTTTTTTCCCAGATTAGCTTTTCATATTTGAGTCGTTTGATAATTTCGGGCATATCAAAATCTTCTGAAAATCGTTTTTGAAACTCTTCTTTTTTTTGGATAGCTTCTGTTAGTGCATCTTGAAACATTTTTGAAAAATTGAAAGAAGCTCTCCACTCTTTTAACTTTTCATGAAGTAAGTCGGGAATGCTTAATGTGATTTTCTGAGTCATGTGTCTATCCTGTTATAATTGTAAAACTTCTAAGGGTATATCCTCTCTATACGTATATTTTTTTTATATACGTGTCAATCTGAAATTCACATAATATTCCCGGTTATTAAAAAAGGATAACACTTAAGATTATTCGAATCTTGAATTTTTTGAATTTAGAAGCTATATATAGGCAATATGTTAATTGAATCCATTGAAAAATTTGGCAAAAAAAATTAAAATTACTAGAATCCCTTGGGCGAATCATTCTTTTTTTCTTAAGAGGGGTGGTGAACATTTTTATCCCGCCATTTCAGCTTGATGTGGTCAAGTAAAAACGGA
>JAGLFI010000118.1 GCA_023144585.1 Desulfobacula sp.
GGTGGCCTTGAGATACGCAATGCCGGCCTGATATGGGATGATCAGGCAGCAGATATAAATTATCTGCGTGACCGATCTGAACTTATCAACCGGTAATTTGGTTTTAGGAGACCTTATTGATTTAAAAATGTCCTTAATTGCTGAAGCAAGCAGACCAAAGATATCAGGGAATGCTGCGCTGAATGGAACCATTACCTATGACCTTGATGCTAAACATTATACTTTTCAATCATTGCGATTTGAAGCTGTTTTAAAAGGAAAAAATATTCCCGGAGGAAAGGCTGAACTCAAGTTGATGTCGGTGATTGACGTAAATCTCGGCACTGATACTGCCAGGATATCAGACCTGGTGTTAGATGTATTGGATACTCATGTGGATGGCAATATTATAACTAACAATCTACAATCCGGCAAGCCTGCGGTTAAAGGCAAACTGCATGTTACAGGGAAGGACCTTGCACTGTTGTTCAAAGTGGTCGAGATAGAACCTTTGGCGGAACAACTGGCAAAATTAAAAGACAGGTCTTTTGATATCAGTGCAGATTTTGATGCGGACATGGAACGGGGAAATACGAATTTGACAGGATTGACTGTTAATATGCTGGGTGCCGTAATCATGGGGGAAGTTCATGCTGGAAATTTCCACTCTAAAACACCATCGTTCAAGGGCCATTTTTCTGCCAAGGGTCCTGATCTGCCTCTGTTAATGGAGCTGGCAGGTTATTTTGAACAGGGCGAAAATCAGATCTTAGGGAAACTTGGCCGGCAGTTATCCAAAGTCGGCAACAAGAAATTTGACATGGGTGCCGAATTTGATATTGATCTGAAACAGGGTCTTATCAAGATACCTGACCTTTCTGCCCCATCTTTGGGTATAATAGTTGCCGGAAAACTAAGCGGGAACGATATTGATAAAAAAAATGGGAAAATGGATGGGCACCTTTCCATAATGGGAGGCAATCTGACCCGGTTGCTCAAAGCAGTTGAGCAAACCGAGCTTGCCAAAGTACTTTCATCTGTATCCGCTGACATCGGTATCAGCGGCAACATGAAAGACTTGAGCTTGAATCCGCTGGGAGTAAAAGTGGTATTGTCGGGAAAACAGATCCCAAATTCACTGGTAGGAATCAGTTTGAATGCTGCCACCCAGTTTAACCTGGAAGAACAGACACTTAAAATAGAGTCACTTTCCCTGAACGGTTTGGGCCTGAAAGTCGATGAAAATATTAATGCACAACAGATAATCAATGCCCCTGTTTTTGACGGTAATCTGAAAGTGGCTGCATTGAATTTGCGAAAATTGCTCAAACAGTTGAATCAGAAACCGCCCCGAACTGCGGATAGTAAAGTCTTAAAAAAATTGGCTTTGCAAACGGATTTTTCAGGATCAAAAACCGACATAAATTTTAAAAAACTCAATATTGTATTGGATGATACAAGGATTCGAGGTGAGTTTTCAGTGAATGAATTTGTCAACCCGGATATCCGGTTCGGCTTAGACATTAACAAATTGGATATAGACCGCTATCTGCCGCCATCTAAAAAAGGCAAAAAAAGTGCAAAAATCAAAAAAGGGAAAAAAGCCATAAAAGGAACTCCTGCTGCCGGACGGACCGCCCCTGGGACTGCCCATGGAAACATTCAGGGCTCTTAAGGTCAAAGGCGATGTATTGATTGGAGAATTGATCATTTCACAAGCACGACTTCAGGACGTAAAACTGCAATTTGAAGCAAAGAACGGCAATATTAAAATGGCACCCATGACAGCCAATCTGTACAAAGGTGAATACAAAGGTGATATTTTTCTTGATGCGACAAAAAAAATACCAAAAATCACAATAAATGCAGACCTTAAAGGCATACAGGCGGAGCCCCTGTTAAATGATATTACCGGGAAAGCCAAATTAAGGGGAACAGATGATTTCAATATGGCATTGACAACCGCAGGCCATGATGCTCAAGCCATGAAAAAAAGGCTGAACGGAAAAATGAGTTTCAGTTTCAAGGACGGCGCTGTGAAAGGATTTAATATTGGTAAATTTTTACGCAGTTTAAAAGCTGTTAAGACAAACCTTTCCTATAAGGTTTCAGATAAAGAAGAAACTGATTTTGCCGAACTGACAGGTAATCCAACGGTGAAAAATGGTGTGGTGACACTCAATGACCTGTATAGCAAATCCCCGGCCTTTCGAATACAGGGTAAGGGGCTTCTGGCTGATTTGGTCAAGGAAAAAATAGATTACATTGCCAGTGTAACGGTTGTGGAAACCTCAAAAGGTCAGGCTGGAAAAGACCTGGCACAGTTAAACGGCATAACCATACCCATTCAAATTGAGGGTTCGCTGCAGAATTCTAAAATAAAACCGGATATCCAGGGAGTGATTACATCTTTTGCCACCAAGGAGATCACTGACAAAATAGAAATCAAAATACCGGGATTCACTTCTCCGGAACGATCTTTGACCCAGGAACAATCCACAGAACAACAATTAAAATCTGCTGATCCCAATGAAGCGCTAAAAGATAAAATAGATGAAGAAGTAGGCAATTTTTTGAAAAAATTATTCAACTAAAATTTCATAAGAGGAGTATCCATGGCAATACAGCGAGTGGGAATATTAACAGGGGGCGGAGATTGTTCGGGACTGAACGGCGTGATCCGGGCTATCACTCGTGCTGCCATTATCCAGTGTGGTGCTAAAGTCATTGGTATTGAAGGCGGTTTTGAAGGTCTTATTTCAGGACAGACCCAGGAGCTTACGACACGATCAACAAGAGATATATTGACATTGGGGGGTACCATACTTGGAACAACCAACAAGGGGAATCCGTTTGATTATCGAGAACTTGATACGGATGGCAGTATCAAAACCACTGATTATTCTGGTAAAGCCGTTGAAACATTTAAGGCACTTAAGCTTGACTGTCTCTTTGTTGTCGGTGGGGAAGGGACCCTTGAAATCGGGTATAAATTTTATAAAAAAAGTATACCCGTTATAGAAATCCCCAAGACCATTGATAATGATCTTGAAAAAACAGACTATACATTCGGGTTCCAGACCGCTGTTCAGGTGGCCTGTGATGCCATGGATCGTTTGCAGACAACGGGCAAAAGCCACCACAGGGTAATGATCTTGGAAGTGATGGGCCGGGATGCCGGATGGATTGCCATTGAAGCTGGTATTGCGGGTGGCGCTCATATTATTCTTATACCGGAAATCGAGTATAAAATTGAGAATGTGATTAAAAAAATTAAACTCAGGAAAAAGGGCGGCAGCCCCTTCAGCATTATTATAATTGCAAAGGGAGCAAAACAAAAAGGCGGCGGCACAATCAGAGCCCAGGAGGCGGCAGGCAGGCTTCAGGGAGTTGAAAAATTGAGTGGTGTCGGGTTTTATCTTGCCGGTCAGATTGAAAAAGAGCTTGATCTTGAAGTCCGAACAACCGTTCTGGGGCATATTCAGAGAGGCGGCTCCCCCAATTCGTTTGACAGGGTTCTTGGTACCCGCCTGGGAAGTTTTGCCGTGGATGCTGCGGCACAGGGGAAATTTGGAACCATGGCTGCCCTGAGAACTCCTGATATTGTGCTGGTGGACTTAAAGGAGCTTGCAGGAAAAGTAAGGAGCGTGCCTGTAGATTTTCAGCTCATTGCCTGTGCAGAATCCATTGGTATTAACATGGGCCGGGAAGCCATGTAAAGACAGGCTGGCAAATCATTTGCCGGATAATACAAATTTTTAAATTAGAAACGAGTATGTCATAGTAGTCAACGGATCGAAGAGAAGAAAGGTATTTTATGAATTTGTTTGCCATATTATCAAATATCAGGTTGCCGGATATTCTTGATATCCTGTTTATTTCCATTGTCTTCTATCAATTCTATATCTGGTTCTGGGGCACCAAAGCCTTTAAAGCCCTTATCGGTATTGTTCTTTTAAGCGGGGTTTTCATTCTGGCCAAATCCTGGGGACTTTTTTTGACCACCTGGGTGTTTCAGATTTTGTGGCAGGTTTTTGTGATTCTCTTGATTATTTTGTTTCAAAAGGAAATCAGGCAGATGCTTGAACGATTTAATCCTCTGAAAACATTTGGGTTTAAACACAGATCAATCGCAGATGGCTGGGTTCCGGCATTTTCCAACTGGGCATTTGATGTGGCAAAAAAGCGAATCGGTGCGATCATTGTTTTTGAAAGAACAGATTTTGTATTTGATTTGATCACAAAGGGTATTGCCATGGAATGTGATCCTCAGCCTGAAATATTGAGTTCGATTTTTTATAAAGAATCTCCTTTACATGATGGGGCCACGCTCATTTCCAACGGTAAAATTTTAAAAACATCCTGCTATCTGCCCTTAACGGCAAGAGAAGATCTGCCCCAGGAATGGGGAACCCGGCATAGAGCTGCATTAGGCTTGTCAGAACAATGTGATGCCTGGGTGATGATTGTTTCAGAAGAAAGAGGGGAAGTTTCATTTGCTGTTGATAATGATATGAGAAAAATAAAAGATGAAAAAGAGTTGTCCAGTCTTCTTGAGGATGAAGTCCTTGAATTCAAAGAGGCTGATACAGATGTTAAAGAAAAAATAAAATCATGGTTTACCAGGCGGTATCAAATAAAGGCAGCTGTTCTTGCCCTGGTTTTTATTATGTGGCTGG
>JAGLFI010000119.1 GCA_023144585.1 Desulfobacula sp.
TAGTTCCGTAACAGCCTGTCGATGCCCTTTGTGTCACCGATTCCCACATGGATTCGGTTAAGGGATGATCCGGAAGAGAACAGGAAGGTTTTAAAAAATGCTGTTGAACTCTTTTTTGAGATACAGCAATATCCCACCGAGGTACCGGCAGGCAACTGCATGATCTGATTCATGATTTGAAAGTCTGTTTTGATCATAAATCCAATGGTTTCTACCGACAGATCCGGTATAGCCACTTTAAGTTCTTCCATATGGTTCATGCAGCATATAATCAAATTGTATTCTTTCGCCCATTTTATAAATTTACCGGGAAATTTTTCAATATCCTGAATCAGCATGAAATGCGACTCTATATCACATTGGCTTTTTATCTTTTCATCCAGAGTTTCCAATACCTCGTAATTACAGTCAATCAGGATGATTTTCCCTCCGTATCGGGTATTTCTGGATTTTTCCAAAAGCCCTGTGATAAAATAATCGGTGATGCTTTCAGCTTTAAAGCCTGATTGAACTGCATGGTCATAAGCCAGATTGAAAATTTCTTTAAGCTGCCCTCTGTTTTTTTTAAGTGCAATGTTTCTGACAAAGGTGCCGGAGCCCTTGATAATCTTAAGGAATCCCTCTAGTTCAAGTTCTTTATAGGCAGTGGCTGCGGTATTCCGGTTAATATTTAGAAAAATTCCCATGTCCTTTGCCGATAACAACATGTCACCGGCCTTTAAGCTGCCGCCATCGATCATGATTTTTATCTGTCGTTTAACCTGTTCTTTAATCCCAATAGGGAAATTTTAAATGATTCTGACATCCATATATACATAGTTGACTATGTATATGTCAATTGAAAAATCAGACCCGGCTTGTAATTCATGAACAGATGCCATATTTTAAGCTGTTATGATCATGAATCAGCAAACATACTGGGATAAGGCAGCATCCAAAAAGGAATTTACCACACCCTTTCAGATGGATGTTTTTAAATCATATGTATCCCGGGAATCTGTCATCCTGGATGTGGGCTGCGGATATGGGCGAACTCTGAATGCGCTTTATCAGGAAGGGTTTAAAAATATTTTAGGGATTGATTTTTCACAGAAAATGATTGAAAGAGGAAAACACCTGTATCCCCTTATCTTGATTTTAAAAAATGTAATCCTGTTTTTCCTTTTGATGACAACACATTTGATGCAGTGGTATTGGTTGCGGTTTTGACCTGCATAGTGAAAAATAAAAATCAGGCATTATTGATGGGAGAGATTCAACGAGTGTTAAGGCCTCATGGGAGTTTGTATATCAATGATTTTTTGATCAACCATGATCAGCGTAATGTTGACAGATATAATGTATTTAAAGAGATTTATGGGACATATGGGGTGTTTAGACTTGATGAGGGAGCATAACTTCGGCACCATACGGCAGACCATTTGTTTAACCTTACCCGGAATTTTGAGACCAGGGAATTTAAAACTATTATGTATACTACCATGAACAAACACACATCCAATGGTTTTTATTATTTGGGAAAGTTAAAAGACAAAAAGCATGATTGAGATCCAATGAAAAATAAAATCATTCACTCAACTTGATAGAGATGAGCTGTATGAATTATTAAAACTCAGGGTAGATGTGTTTGTGGTGGAGCAGAACTGTCCTTATCCTGCAATTGATGACAAGGACAGGCATCCTGAAACCCTGCATCTTTCCGGAAAAGTAAAAGATGGGAAACTTTCAGCATACTTGAGAATCCTGCCGCCGGGTTTAAGTTTTAAAGAGGTGAGTATCGGTCGGGTGGTTGTAGCAAAAGAGAACCGGGGGCAGGGAATCAGTGATAAATTGCTGAAAATTGCCCTTGATCAAATCAATTTTACTTGGCCCAGTGAGAATATCCGGATCGGTGCGCAGGTATACTTAAAGAAATTTTATAAGTCCCATGGATTTGAAACAATATCTAAAAGCTATCTGGAGGATGGAATTCCGCATATTGATATGATCAGGAGATGTTTGTAAATGAAAAGCCGGGTTTTGCATATATCGAATAAGGTAAGTATCCCTGACAATGAGATCCGGTTTGAGGCCATCAGAGCCCAGGGGGCAGGTGGCCAGAACGTGAATAAAGTCTCAACAGCCATACATTTAAGATTTGATATTCAAAACTCCAGTCTGCCGGACGAGGTTAAAGAAAAAATACTGGCTCTTCATGATAAACAAATTTCCAAGATCGGCATCATCGTTATCAAGGCCCAGAAGTTTCGCAGCCAGGAGAAAAACAGAGAAGCTGCCCTCAACAGGCTTGCAGCCTTGATTTTAAAGTCAATGGTCAAACAAAAGAAAAGAAGGCCGACAAGACCTTCCAGAAGTGCAAAGAAAAAGCGTCTGGACCATAAGACAAAACATGGCAGATTGAAGCAATTGAGAGGAAAGGTGGGATTGGATTGATTCTATTAACTTTAGACGGATGATTAAAGAATGTCGGACAGTCCTAAAAATTTTGATCTGATCCGTTTCAGGTGCTTTAACAGATGCTTTTTCCTCGCTTCCCCCACTTTTGGGAGCATATCAGCTTTTAATAATTCCAAAAGAGATAAAAGCTCCTCCTTGATGGACATAACTTCAATATTCCACTCTTTATTATGCATTTTCAGCATATTAAAATACCATAATCGAAAGGTCAAAGAATAAAGACGGTTTGACATCTCAGTTAAAAACGGGTTGCCGGCGGCCTCATGGAACAGCTGCTTGATCCCCATATCCAAATCAGCCAGGGACCTGGGGTTTTTATGGTCAAATTGCCTGTCACATTCAATTATCAGTTCATCCAGCCGGTTGCAATGAAGCTTTGTGAACCGCTCTGCTGCCATGGAGCCGATCACGGCTTCGAGTTCAAGTCTCGCCTCGAATACGTTAGTGATGGTGTTAAGTTCCAATTCCATTACCAGAATGCCGGTACGGGGCAGAATTTTAACCAGGTGTTCCCATTCAAGGCGAAATAGAACTGTTCGTAATGGTGTCCGACTGACACCAAACTCTTTTGCCAGTTCCTGTTCTTTTAATATGCGGCCGGGTTCGTATTCAAGATAGATGATCCGGTCACGAAGTTTGTTGTAGATATCTTGATTCATTTTATAGGCGTTATAAATTTTTATTAATATTATGTATTTTTTGGTATACCTTAATAATACAAGTCTATATAATTTGTAATCAGTCTTGTCAAACTATTTTAAAATATTAGATTTTCATAGTGAATAAACACATTGACTTTTGATATTTTTTTAGTATACTATAAAAATATCAAACGATTTTATTAAAATATTGGGAGAACTCATGAAAGAAAAAAATATAAAACAAGGCCTTTGGGCCGCCACTGCCCCATCCAAACCAAAGTTGATCTCCATACAAAGAGATCAAAGAACCGACGTTGCCATCATTGGGGGTGGATATACTGGTCTTTCTGCTGCTCTGCATCTGGCGAAAATGGGTAAAGAAAGTGTTGTTCTTGAGGCAGAAGATATTGGGTATGGCGGAGCCGGGCGTAATGTGGGCCTCGTTAATGCAGGCTTATGGCTTATGCCGGAAGATTTGATTGAACTTGCAGGTCCTGAATATGGAAACAGACTCATTAAGGTTCTGGGTGATTCTCCTGATCTTGTGTTTGAATTGATTGAAGAACATGGAATTGAATGTGAGGTACTGCGAAACGGAACCCTTCATTGCGCAGATTCCAAAAAAGGTTATAAAATACTTCAGCAGCGCGAAGAACAATGGCTTAAACGCGGGGCACTCGTGCGACTTTTTGGGCGGGATGAGGCCGCATCAAAGACCGGCAGCAATTCTTTTTATGGTGCATTGCTGGATAAACGTGCCGGAACCATTCAGCCTCTTGCCTATGCCTACGGACTTGCCAATGCAGCATTGAAGGCTGGAGCACAATTGTATAACCATTCTCCGGTGATCGGGTTTGAAAAGACAAGGGAGGGATGGAAATTAAACACCCCCACAGGAACATTGACGGCCAATTCAGTGATCATTGCTGTTCCTGCATATCCGAATTATGCATTTAAATCGAATAAAAAATCGATGGTGAGAATGAATTTTTTCCAGTTTGCCACCCAGCCGCTTTCGAAAGATATTCTAAAAACCGTATTGCCGGAGCGCCAAGGGGCCTGGGACACCAATTTGATCCTGTCTTCCTATCGCCTGGATGCTGCCGGACGGCTGATTGTGGGCAGTGTGGGTACCGTGGAAGGCTTTGCCTATAATCTGCACGAAAATTGGGTGAAAAGAACGATTTCAAAAACATTTCCCCAGATTGGAGAACCGCAGCTCGAATATGGATGGTATGGCACATTCGCCATGACCTCCAACCATATTCCGCGATTCCATGTATTGGATAAAAATATGGCTATGGTTACAAGTTATAATGGCCGGGGTATCGGTCCCGGGACTGTTTTTGGAAAGCTTCTGGCCGAGTATATCACAGGTGGTTCTCCGGAAGATATCCCATTGCCGGTCTCAAAAACTGAATCAATATGGTCTCGCAATCTTTGGGGACTTTTTTATGAAGCTGGTGCAAGATTGTATCATTTTGTCCAGAGAAGAATTTAATAAATGTCGAATTCAATGCTGAAAAATTTAATTAAATTTGAGCCTCTTGCAGAAACTA
>JAGLFI010000012.1 GCA_023144585.1 Desulfobacula sp.
AAAAGTCCCTGGGGTGACAAAAGTGCCACACCAAAAATAATATAAGACAACTGGCTGATGGTTGAAAAGGCAAGCCGTCTTTTTAATTCATCCTGGGAAAGAGCAATACAGGACGCCACAAGAATGGTGACCGAAGCAATGCTCATCACTAGCACACCCAGGTTAAAGCTTGACAACAGATCAACACCGAAAATTCCTGTCATTACCCTGACAATGGAGAAGACACCAACCTTTACAACCGCCACAGCATGCAATAAGGCACTGACCGGGGTCGGTGCGACCATTGCCGCCGGAAGCCAGGAATGAAACGGCATGATTCCTGCCTTGGCAAATCCGAAAACAAACATTAAAAGCAATACAGTAGCTGCAGGTTTTGACAATTGATCTGTAAAAATACCGGCAGTGGAAAATTCCAGGGTACCTGTTACATGATAGCAATAAATCATGGCGGGCAGAACAAGGGCAATGGAAGTGCCTAAAATAAAGGTTAAATATCTTCGACCGGAAATTCTTGATTTTTCATCCTGATGATGGGCAACCAGGGGATATGTTGCCAAAGATAAAATCTCATAAAAAAGATAAAGTGTCAGCAGGTTGGCAGAAAAGGCAGCGCCAATGGTGGCGGAGATAGCCAGGGCGAAAAAAGAGACAAACCGGGCCTGACCATGTTCATTGAGTCCTCGCATATATCCGATGGAATAAATAGATGTTATAATATAGAGACTTGCAGCCACAATGGCAAACAGCATCCCAAGTCCATCCACCCTAAAGGCAATGGCTGCACCGGGAGCAATTGCAAACAGGGTCAGAACAATCTGTTTTCCTTCAAGTATGACCGGAAGCATGGAAAGAACCAGAACAAACTTGATGGTACTTGCAACAAAAATCCATGATTCCCTTACATTGGGTTTGCTAGAAGAAGAGACCAGCACCGGAATAACAAAAAGAGGAACTAAAACTGCCAAAAGAGGTTTAATTGAAATAATGGTTTCCATTTATTGGTTTACCTTTTTACTGTGATCATAGTCATCTTCACTTTAAGAAAGGAAGGATGATTGTATTTACAATTGTACCAGAATACAAACCCACAATAATCAAGGAAAGACTGACAAACCCGGATACAATCAGCATTGATATGGGTGCTTCCCTGATTTCAACAGGAGGATGCGAGTCCCCATGTCCGTGGGCCATGGATTCAAAAAAACAAATCTCAAAAACCTTAAAAAACAGAACTGCACAGATCAAGCTTGAAATAATCAGAGCTGCCGCAAAATGATAGGCACCGGCTTCAAAAGCCCCTAAAATTAAATACCACTTACTGAAAAATCCACAGGTTGGCGGTACCCCGATGATACTGAATGCAGCCAGAACAAATCCTGCCATAGTCCATGGCATCTTACCAAACAATCCCTTAAGATCTGTTAGCTCAACTGTTTTAAGTTTATAGACCATATTCCCCACAGCAAGAAAGAGAGCAAAGGTCATTAAAGCATCATTGAAGATGTGTAAAATTGCACCGGTCATGCCCAGTTCATTACCCAGCCAGGCTCCTCCAACCATGTACCCGATTTCACACACAATGATATAGGTGAGCATTTTTTTAAGATTTGTCTGGGAAAGCGCCATGACAGCCCCTGCAAGAATAGCGATGGTACCCAGCCAGACAACAGCATCGCTAAGATTCAGGGTTTCAAAGATATAGTCAAATCCAAATACCGTGATCATCAACCGGATCATCACATAAACCATCACTTTGGTCATTAACGGGGCAACAACCCTTGCAAATGCCACGGGTGAATATGAATAGGCGTTGGGCAGCCAGATATGCATGGGAAAGAGAGCCATTTTAATCCAGATACCGATCATTATTAAGATAAACGCAACCAATACTGTGGAGGAACCCTGGATACCAGATAAAATATTTGCCACATCAACCATATTCAGGGAACCGGTTTTAAGGTAAAGATATCCCACACCTAAAAGATAGAAACTGGCACCTATAACGCCGATGAAAACATAGTTCAGACTGGCCAGAGGACCTCTGTTCCTGTCTCCCAAAGCCACCATGGCATAACTGGTCAATGAAGTGATTTCAATGAGGACATAAAGGTTAAACAAATCGCCCGTCGCGGAAACGCCCAAAAGTCCTGTCACAAACAAGAGGTAGATTGTATAAAATGATCCGGCCCTGTCACTTGTTTCCTGGGTAACACTTTTGCAGCTTGCCAAAAGATTTAAAAAAGCAATACTTGATATTAGCAAAAGCACCATGGCATTTAAGAGATCAATTCTATATTCAATGCCCATAGGTGGTGCCCAGCCGGCCATTTTGTACTGGATCGTGCCAAAATTTATGACCTGCATCAATACTTTAAATGCAGAAAAGGTTGAAATACCAAGACCCATCAAAGCAATAGAGTATGACAATCGTTCTTTGATCCAGACGGCAAGCCCGGCTAAAAGGGCGGCTAAAAGCGGTGCAATAACAATTAGTGCGGGGTAATGATCCATGATTTATTTTTCCGGCCCGATATCAACCAGGCGCATCCTGAGTTCATCTTCTTCCAGGGTTTGGTACCGCTGGTATATCCTGACAGCTAAAGCCATGGCAACACCAAAGGTTGCAACAGATACAACAATAGCAGTCAGCATTAAGACATGAGGCAGGGGATTGATATAATCAGCCGCATGGATGACTGCATTGTGGGCATCATGTCCGCCATGGGCATTTTGAATGATCGGTATGGTGGCATCCCGCTTATATCCAATGGAAACATAAAAAAGGATAATGGCAGTTTGAAAAATATTCATACCCACCAATTTCTTTATTAAATTATTTTTTGCAATCATGGCATAAAGGCCGATCATCATTAAGATCACATAAAGCCAGTAGTTGTATTTTGCCACGATCAGAGGTAACAAATCAGTCATAGCCTTTACCTATAATCCTTCATCGTGTTTGCCTTCGGAAACGATATTAATATAAATGATGACCATTGCTGCTGTTACAGCAATTCCCACACCGATCTCAACGCCTAACATACCCAAAGCCCTGATATGGTGTGGATCGCCCGGTACTATCGGCACCAATTTTGAATAATCCAGAAAGTTGCCTCCCATAGCCATGCAGATGGCCCCAATCCCGACATAAATCAAAACTCCCAGGGCAGCATAAATCCCAAGGACTTTTTCCTTAATCCGTCTTACAAGTGTTTTCAGGTCATAAGAAATTGCCAGAAGAATCAGGCTGGAACCAAAGATAACACCGCCCTGGAATCCACCACCAGGGGAAAAATCACCATGAGCCACGACATATAAAGCATAAATCTGTATAAACGGGATCAAAATTCTACAGACGGTTCTGATAATCAAATCAGACGGCACCCAGTCCTTATCCATATGTTCAAATTCTTTTCCGGTCTTTAGAACCTTTTTGCTGTCTTTCACATGGAGGATAACTCTTGTAGGCGTGTGACGGTAAAAGCGTTCTTTTTTCTCTCGAAAATCTCGTAATAAAAGAAAACATGCCAGGCCTGCACAAAAAACAACCGCGGTTTCAAACATGGTATCAAACCCACGATAATCTGCAAGAACAGCTGTTACAAGATTGGGAACCTGGGTCTCTTCAACTGCTTTTTCAATGTAATAGTTTGACAGATGGATGGATGCCGGAGAATCAGGATCACCCCAGTCAGGAAATTCCCCTGTTCCATACAGCAACAATGTGCCTGTCAGGCAAACAACAATAAATCCAAGAAATTTCAATCTTTTGTCCTCCGGCTAGTCCTGAAAACAGCTGCAACAAAGAAAACAGTACTGACGCCTGCTCCAACTGAGGCTTCGGTAAAGGCGACATCCACGGCTCCCATGACAGCCCAGAGCAGACACATCACAAATGAATAGGCACCAAATAAAATAGCTGTTCCCAGCAGATCCTTGACAGATATGGCAGCGATTGCACAGAAAATAACAAAGGTTAATACAATCAAATCAATTGGCCAGTGCATGATTAACCCTTTCGTTTCTTTTTAGTCCAGTGTCTCAATCCTGCCCGCATACCTGCATCAACAATGGAATGGGTGGCTGTAGGACTGGAAAGAAACACAAAAAATACAATTAAAAACATCTTGATGGAAAGCAGCAGGGCTTCAAGGGAAAAATGATGAAGATTATATATGGCAAGCCCCGTCACCATGGCAAAGATCCCCAGGGTATCCAGCTTGCCGGCCGGATGAAGCCGACTGTAAAAATCCGGCATCCTGATGATACCAACAGCACCGCCCAGAAAGAAGAACAAGCCTGTGATCAAAAACAAAACAACAAGTATATCCATGAATACTCCAAATTGATGATTAATCCATAAAAGATTCTTCGTACAGCCCTTTTCTTTTGTGGAAATAGCGTGATGCCACCAATACAGTAATAAAATTTAGAAACGCATAGGCCAGTGCTATATCAACAAACATATCAACACGTTCATAAAGGAAACCAATAAGCAGCAAAAGAATAACGGTTTTACTGCCTATGGCATTGACGCCAATAAGCCGGTCCAGAACAGTCGGGCCGAATAAGGCTCTGTACATTGAAAAAAGCATCAGGAATAATAATCCCAATGCCATACTTAGAAAAAAAGTGCTCATATCTCTTCTCCAAAAACTTTGGCAACTTTTTTTAACATGATACCCGGCAGGGCTTCGGCTGATTCACTGTCAATGGCATGCACTCTGAAAACACCGTCACTATCCGCCGTTACTGTAATGGTTCCAGGTGTCAGGGTAATGGAGTTTGCCAGGGTCGCTATCGCAATATCGGATTTTAAATGGGTCTTAAAGGTAATAATGTGAGGGTCTATTAACTCTTTCATCCGTGGATGAAAGGCAAGGTACAGCAGGTGAAAATTGGCTTTAATAATTTCCCAGATCAACCAGGGGGTATATGCGATAAATCTAAAAAATACTTTGACATATCCCGACTCCATTGCAGGAAATAAAAGATCATAAAAATAGTAAGCCACAAAAAAACTTGAAATTCCCCCAAGCCATAAAAGTAGTGAATCAAATTTTCCTGACAAAACAATCCAGGAAAGAAACATCAAAACAAATGTAATCAAAAAAGAAAAAAATGATTTATAAAACGTGGGTCTTGTGTTACCGGCTTTTTTGGCAACACCATTATTAGAAACTATCAATGAACACTCCTCCTCCTAAATATCATGAGAACCAAAAGCTAAAAAAATTATTTTTCAACACCATACAGTTTACGAAATTTTCCGTACAGCTTGGCTATGGCACCCTCTTTTTTTGCTCCTGTTTGTGAGTTGTCAGGTCCGGAGGATGATTGTTCCTGTTGCATCCTGTAATCATAAGCCGCGTTTAAGGTCTCAATAAGTGTATCCATATCCACAGGCTTTGATAAGAATTTAAATGCGTTATATTTACCACTTTCAAGTGCGTTTTCAACACTTCCATGCCCGGTAAGAATAATACAGGGCAGCATGGGTTGCAAATCCTTCAATCGTTTCTGGACTTCGATCCCATCAATTCCCGGCATTTGCAAATCCACAACAGCCACATCAAAATCTTCTTTTGCAGCGGCTTCAACCCCTTCTTCGCCTGAAAAAGTTGTTTTAACTGTAAATCCATCAAGAACAAGCCGCTTGGCAAGGTATTTTAAAAATGTCTGTTCATCATCTATAAATAGAAGCTTCATAATATATCCTTACAACATACTTGGGGACAGATTTAAAATCTGTCCCCTTTATCTTTGTCGAATCGTTTTGCATATAACAAAAGTATGATTTTGAGTCAACAATAATATACTTGCTCAGTCCAGTTATAATATAGCTGAATTATATCTATATTCTGTCCATAACCTAAAGGTCAAAATAAAAAAAGGCAAGCATTAAATATCTTTTTTACCCGGAATCAGTAGACAGGGGAAAACTGAATTATCAACGATATTTTTTGAAATGGAGCCAACCCATCGCTCCAGAATAGCTGCCTTATCACTGGAACCCAAAATAATCATACTGGCCTGGTATTCTTTTGCTGCCCTTTCAATCTGTTTTTGCGGATCCCCAACATAAACATGGGGTCTGGCGTTAATACCGGCCTCTTCAAGCTCATCACAAAGATCTTCCAATCTCTTCCTTTCAGTTTTGCTAATTTTCTGAACTTCATGGGCATTCGGGCTTTTTAAAGCACTCTCCTTTACCACATGCATAATATGGATTTCGCCTATAACATTTTTTAATCCTTTAATAAATTCAACCGTCTTTTTATCGGTTTCCGACCAATTGGTCGCAAATAACGGTCGATCAAATAATTTTTCAGGAAGAATATTATCCTCCATCATATGCTTGAAAACCAGAATAGGCACTTCTGTCCGCCGCATCAATTCAGTGACATCAGAACCGGCATAAAGTTGTTTCAGCCGTCCTTTATGGGAACGGCCAATTACAATCAGGTCAGGAGACTCTTTTTTAACCACTTTCAGGATTTCAGGGATAAGCCGGGAAACCTCCATATATGCACCAACTTCCAATCCCATTTCAAATAAATTTTCCGCCCAGTCAATAAACCTGATATTTGCGGTTTCTTTTAATTTGACTTCTTTTTCCTTAAGATACCCGCTTCCCCTTTGCATGGCAATTTTGTCTCTTTCAATCACATTTAGAAAAATAACATGTTCCAATGCCGCGTGTCTGAGCATCAATAGAGTGTTAAGTGCATCATAACAAAGTCCTTCAAATTTTGTCACAAAAAGTAGTTTTTTAATTTCCATATTTTCTCCGATCACTTTAGTTCTATCTATTGATTAACCTATTTTTTTCTTAATTGCCGCAACTAACTCTTCTGGTTCAACCGGCTTTTCCAGGTAGATATCGGGCATGGGGATTTCCCCTCCCTTAAATTCATCAAGTGCTTTTTGAGATTTTAAAAACGATCGAAGAGCAATCCCTGTAAACATGATAATGGGGATTTGATTAAGATTTTCATCTGTTTTCAATTTGCGATATAACCGAATCCCGCTCCCCCTGGGCATTAATACATCAAGGATCACCAGATCGGGCCTCTCTTTTTCAATCACTTCAAATCCCTCTATACCATCTTGAGCGACCAAAGGTATATACTGGTTTTCTTCCAGAACTGTGACAACAAATGATCTGACATCCTGATCATCATCTACCACAAGAACCTTTTTATTCATAATCTATCCTCCTTGGTCAATTTATATCAACCTTAATTTGCTTTTTCATAGGGAAGTTTAATCGTAAATGTGCTGCCATCTCCAAGACTGGTTTTTATTTCAATCACTCCATTGTGTTCTTCTATGAGCTTTGATGTAACAAGGAGTCCCAGACCGGTTCCCTTCCCACCTTTAGAACTGAACATGGGATCAAACAACCGCTTTTGAGTATCTTTATCCATGCCGCAGCCATTATCTTTAACCTCAAAACAAAAATAATTATTTTTATCCATAAAAGTTTTTACTTTTATTTTATGCTTTTTGGAAATATTTTCATCCTCAACACAGGCGTCAATAGCGTTGTTTATAAGGTTAAGCAAAGAGCGATGGATGGTTTGTGAATCTGCCATGACTTCACCGATGCTATTGTCAAATTCTTTTGAAATAAGAACGCCATTTGATCCTGCAACATCTGCTACCAGTTCGATGACATCATTAACAATATCATTGGGTAGACAGGCTTCAAATTCCGGCTCTCTCTGCTTTGAATAGGTCAGAAGGTCCTTGGTTAAATCCCCTATTCTTTTAATATTTCTTTTTATGGTCTTCCAACCTGTTTTAAGTTTCTCTGTATTATTATTGGCAATTCCCACATCAACGACGTAACTGCCCCCTTGAAGTCCGATGAGAATATTTTTTACATAGTGGGCAAGACCACTAACTGTCTGCCCCACAGCAGCCAGGCGTTCTGATTGAACCAGTTCCGTTTCAAGCCGTTTTATTTCAGTTAAGTCCTGAAAAAAACTAACCGTCCCTACAAAATCCCCTTTTTCATGAAGTACATTGCTGTTATACCGAACCGGTATTTGTCTGCCGTCTTTAGTATTTATTATATTTTCTCTCCAGGGAAGTGTATTTTGTTGTTTTCCTTTTTTGGCCTGATTTTTAAATATCTTTGCGATTTTTGGGGTATACAGTTTATCTATCGTCATTTTATTTCTGACATCTTTTGCAACTTCACCAAACATCCTTGCAGCTTCAGGATTATACACAACTACTTTCCAATCATGATTAAAGGCAACAATGGCATCATTGGAACTTCTTATTAAAAGTTGTTGAAAATTTGATTTTCGCCGGATATCCTCGGTGGCTTCTGCAATTTTAAATTCCAGGTTTTCAGTATATTCTTTAAGTTTTTCTCTGATATCAATCTTTGCTTTTGCTCTCTCAAGGGCAATGGCAAGGGCTTCATCCCTGACAGGTTTATTAATAAAATCACTGGCGCCATACTGCAATGCCGTGATAGTTGAATCAATATCTCCGTGCCCTGTTACAATGATCACTTCCTTTTCAGCATCAATTTCCTTAATCTTTTTTAACAGTTCTAGACCATCCATTCCCGGCATTTTTATATCCGTCACCACGATATCGGGTGATTCGGATTTAAAAACTTCAAGTCCCTGCTCACCACTATAGGCTGCAAAAGTTTCATACCCGTCACTTCGAAGAGACATGGAGAGTAATCTGACAATAATCTCTTCATCATCAACAATTAATATCTTATTGGCTGACATAACTTATTTCCTTATTCAATAGCCGGAAACTTGATGATAAACCTGGCGCCTTTACCATATTCACTCAGTATATCAATGGTTCCTTTGTAATCTTTTATGATTCCAAAACTGATACTGGTTCCAAGCCCTGTTCCCTTACCGGTTTCTTTTGTCGTAAAAAAGGGCTCAAATATCTTTCTTTTCACCGCATCGGTCATGCCGATACCGGTATCAGATACCTCGACTACCACCCAATTTTCCTGGGTATATGTTTTTATCTTCAATATTTTTTCAACCACACCATCTTCTTTTTGCTCTTTTTCATCCATGGCATCAATGGCATTGGTCACAAGGTTAATAAATACCTGTTCAAGACGATTATGCTCCGCTCGAATTTCCGGAATATCAGAATCGAGATCAACCTCAAGGTTAACGGAATGAACTGTCAACTGGTGTCCAAGTACCTTGAATACATCATTAATGGGATCATTAATCACCATTTTTTTAAGATCTCTCTCAGATTGTCTTGCAAAATCCCTGACGTGCTTGATAACACCGGATGCCCTGGCAACATTATCAATAATATCATTGGCCATCATCACCAGTTCATCATCTGGGATTCTCACTCCTTTTTTAATCATTTTCAAAATCAAATCTGAACAAATTTGTATGACATTCAATGGCTGGTTGATTTCGTGGGCCATACCGGCTGCCATGGTTCCAAGGGTAGCCAGTTTTCCTGCCTGGATCAGCTGAGTCTCTTTTTCAACACTTTCCGTGATATCAGTTGCGGATGCGATCAGGACATCTCTGTGGCTATATCTCGCATTGACAACCTTAACATTGACAAACAAAGAGGTCTTATCCTTCTTAAAATGCTTTTTCTTTGTAAATAGTATGGAGTTATTTTCGGCAAGTCCTTCCAGACCATCTTTAATGGTTTCATCGGATGTATCTCCAATTTCCAAAAAAGGCGTTCCTAAAAGTTCTGTTTTTACATATCCATATTCCTCTTCCACACGATGATTTACATCCAGAATCTCAAAGGTCTGACGATCGATGATAAAGATAGGGTTTGGATTATTATTAAACAGCGATCGATACTTTTCTTCTGATTTTTTATACTTTTCATAGAGTGTGGAAAGCTCCTTATCCTGTAGATCCAGCTCTTCATGAGTTTTTTTATTTTCTGTGATATCTTTTAATGTCTCTATGGCACCCATGATCTTTCCATCCGGAGACTTAATGGGCGCAGCTGTGAAAAAAATCCATTTTCCTTCCTTACCCAGATGTGGAAAAAACTCCTCAGCTTCATATGCCTCTTCAATCAGACCTGATTTTCTCCATGCGGAACCATAATATCCTAAGACTTCCTCTTCGGACATTTCACCTACAATGACATCGGCCATGGTGGGTCTCTTGGCCGACCTGAAAGGCACCCACTGCCGGTCTGTCCCCACCAATTCATAGGCATTGTGGCCTGTCAGTTTTTCACAGGCTCTATTCCAATGAGTAAGAATATGTTCATTATTGATAATAAAGGTTGGAATCATGCTGCCCTGAATAATTTGAGACAATTCTTTTTCCATTTCAATCAGGTCTTCTCTTTCAGCTTTCAAATATCTGTTCTCGTCCTCAGCATTTTCTTGAATTATAGTGCTAAACTGATCAAAGAGGTTTACAATTTCTATTTTATCAATCTTGTCTGATTGGATTTTTCTTTTAATCTTCAGTCTTTCTTCTTCTGATTTTAAAAAATTTAAAAACGATGTGGCCCTGTATGCATCAAGGTCAATAATGCTGACATGTTCAGTATTCACTTTTTCTAGAATACAGCTCAATATCTCATCATTTTTTAATTTCAAAATGACATCCATACCGGAAAGTTTACAAACCTCCTCATAATCAATAGTTGTCAACACGCCCTTCTCCCGGGCATACTCGATCCCTTCAACCTGGGTCAATGTATCTGCAACCACCAGAACCTGAAGGTCCAGTTCTTTTAATCCGGGTCCCAGCAATAATTCAAGAATTTGTTTACAGGGGCTGTTTCCACCGATTATAGCTAACTTTAATCCTTTAAGATCAAGATTCATTGACTGCGGCACTCCTATTCAAGGTATTCATACCTCTAAAATCAGTATATTAAAAGAAAATCAAGCTTACAATAACAAAGGTCGGAATTAAAAAAACTAAAGAATATTTCAAAATATATCCGAAGAAACTAGGCATTTCTGTTCCCGACTCAGTCGCTATGGAACGAACCATAAAATTGGGTGCATTGCCAATATAACTGCAGGCACCAAAAAAAACAGCTCCGGTTGAAATTGCCTTAAGGTAAATTGCATTTTCCGTCATTAACAAAGGAACAGCACTGCTTTCTGCCATACCCGCATAAAAACTACCAAGGGCTGTATTGAAAAAAGTCAGATAGGTTGGGGCATTATCCAGGAAAGCTGATAGCAGCCCTGTCACCCAGAAGTAATGAACCGGTTCTTTTACTGCATTGATAAGAAATGCAAACGCTCCGTTCGGCCCTGCCTTAAGCAATAGCAGGCAGGGAATCATGGTAATAAAAATTCCGATAAACAGATAGGCGACCTCTATTATCGGGAACCATGAAAACTCATTTTCCTCTCTGAGAACCTTGGGTGTCGCCAGAAGAGAGCCTATCCCAAAAAGAATGAGAAGCCCATCCCTGAGCCAATCCTGGACTGCTCTGTGGACACCTAAAGTTGAAACTTCTCCTAAATCAAAAATACCACTCATTAAAACGGAAGCCACAACGCCCCCAAGAAAAATAAAATTATAGGTCCCCACCAGTCGCAACGGCTTTTTCTCTCCATCATCCGGG
>JAGLFI010000120.1 GCA_023144585.1 Desulfobacula sp.
TCATTAACCCCGTGAACGTATACTAACATTTTAGGGCTGAACGAAGAGCCCATGGGAATGTTTTTTACAGATAAAAAACCGGATAAAGGATACACTCCCGAATCCATGGATCTGCCAACCCGTGAAAAGGAAGAAAGAAATGAAATTAACTGGCAGGAGATATTTGGACAGTTTTCCTGTGTCATGGGCAAGATATGGCTTGCCAGGAAAAAGAAAACGAGCGCTTATTTCTCCTCAACACAGTTTGGATGCGCGGGTGGTGCCTTCTGGCTTGAATTCAACAAGCCCCAGGCTGAAACCATTATTCATTATGTATCCTCAGGAATCCCCGGCAGGATGGAAGGCGAACATTATTGTGATTCCCCGGATCACTTAAGACAAATTTTTGAATTTGTTGATCCTGTCCCCGCAGCTAAAGAGTATTGTGTATTTAAGCCCGTCAGCCAGTTTTCTGAAGATGAACTCCCGTTACTTGTCTCTTTTTTCACACGCCCTGAATCTTTGACCGGCCTTCACCAGCTGGCTGCTTTTGTCACAAATGATCCCGAAGTTGTAGCCTCTCCCTGGAGCGCTGCCTGTGGAAGTCTGGTAGTCTGGCCCCTGCATTATCTTGAAAAAGGAAAAAACAGGGCTGTTGTTGGAGGATGGGATCCGTCTGCCAGAAAATTTTTCAAGACGGATGAGCTTTCCTTTACGATTCCTTTTGCAATGTTTACCCAGATGTTAAACCGGTATAAAGACTCTTTTCTTACAACCAAAACCTGGGAGAATGTCCATAAAAAAATCAATAAAAGTAAAAAAGCCTGGAATGAAATATGAACTGTAGGTTGACCATTACCAGGACCACACAGATCACAACGGTTGAAAGGCGAACAGAATAAATGCAGATACAGCAGATACGAAACTCAACATTAAGACTCTCTATAGCGGGGAAATTGATCCTCACTGATCCGATTCTGCTGCCCAGACATGGGATCGAATTCTTTGCAGGAATTGAAAAAAATCCTATCGTGGACCTTCCTTTCCCGGCTGCTGATATGATCAAAGACATCGATCTGGTAATAATTTCTCATCTACACCAGAATCATTTTGATAACGGGGCAAAAAAAATGCTGCCAAAAAATATTCCCATGTTCTGCCAACCGGGTGATGAGAATGCCATTAAGGAAAATGGATTTTCAGATGTAACCCCCATTGAGCATCAACTCGAATGGGAAAATATACAGATTACCCGTACACCGGGAAGACATGCCGGAAATGAAAAATGGGAAGCTATCCTCGGAAAAGTCTCTGGTTTTATTTTTAAAGTTGACAATGAACCTATTGTCTACTGGGCCGGAGATACGGTTTTATATGATGAAATTAAAAATATCATCACCACTGTCAAACCCGATATTATCCTGACCCACTCGTGCGGAGCCATGCTGCAAGACAGCGGTCCCATTGTCATGGATGCTGAACAGACTATTGCAGTATGTAAATTGGCACCAGAGGCCAAAGTCATTGCCACCCACATTGACGCTCTGGATCATGGTACGGTGAGCCGGGAAGCATTAAGAATCCATGCCCAAAAAAATGGGATATCAAGTGATCAGCTGTTAATCCCTGATGATGGACAAATCCTGAATTTTTAATTCTGATCTTAGTCCAGCAAAACCTTTTCAAGCTGTTTCACCATAAAATCCATTTCTTCTTCATTGATAATCAAGGGAGGAGAAATTCTGATGGTATGGCCGTGGCTGTCATTAACAATCAACCCGAGCTTCAATAATTTTTGGCAAAACTCCATGGCATTGCCTTTTTTTACTTCAATGCCGATGAAAAGTCCTTTCCCCCGCACTTCTTTGACATGAGGGGATTTTTTTGCAATCTCCTCAATTCTTTTTTTCAGTATTTTCCCTTTTTTGGCTGCCTGCTCTGCCAGTTTTTCTTCTTCAAATACTTTTAAAGCAGCAGTACCGGCTACACAGGCAAGGGGATAACCACCAAAGGTTGATCCGTCTGATCCTTTGGAAAAAACCATATCCATGATCTTTGCATTGGTGATAAAGACAGACAGGGGAACAAGACCACCTGATAAGGCTTTACCAAGAATAACACCATCCGGAATAATGTTGTCATGTTCAAAACAAAATTTTTTTCCTGTTCTTCCCATTCCCACCTGGATTTCATCACATACCAGTAAAAGATCATGTTCATCACAAAGTTCTCGAAGACCTTTGAGCAACCCTTTAGGGGGTATTTTCATTCCGCCTTCTCCCTGCATGGGCTCCACAAGGATTCCGCAGGTATTTTTATTGATGGCCTTTTTTACCTGTTCAAGGTTGCCGAAATCAACCGACACAAAGCCCGGGGTTAAAGGACCAAAACCTTCTTTATATTTTTTGCTGGATGAAAAAGAGACAATGGAAATAGTTCTGCCATGAAAATTCTCATTCAAAACAATAATTTCCTGATTTCCGTCTTGAATCCCTTTATGCTTGAATCCAAAATACCGCATGGTTTTTACAGCTGTTTCAACCGATTCCACCTCACCGTTTTTGGGAAGTGCCTTATTGCCGTAGTTTCCAAACCTGGGGGCCATCTGGGGAGCAAACTTTGCAACCTCGGAAAGAAAAATTCCCAAAGGATCTGTGAACACGACATTGGACAATACAGAGGCATAATTTCCTATCAGGGCATCCATGACCGCATTGATGATGGTGACCCGGATTTGCTGCTGAATATGCTGCCAGACAATCCAGATATTTGTTGCCTTTTTCATCTGTCAGCCAGCATCCTTTTGCATGTCTGATTACAAGATGGATTCTTTCATAATGGTGGGCACCATAATCTTCTTCCAGATTAAAAATGGTTTTGTCATTCTCATTGGAAAATCCACTGAAATAATGTATTTTTCTCATTGCAGTCATGTTACACTTCCCCTAATTATCCTCTTTTATAATTTTATAAATTCTTTTTTCTTCTTTAGTCAATTCCTGGTTCCGGTCCAGCATTTTTTCCAGAAAACAATGATAGAAATCATGGCGAAGACTGTCTCGGTTGGCCACGATAAACCATTGATTTCTTGTCCAGTTGATGGGTGAACTATCTTCGTTATCCGTTTCAAATATCCCGACAAGGGCTTCTTTTTTATCTGTAATCACTTCTATGGAGCGTCCGCCGATAATTTGCTGCAAATGTTCATGATCCGGGTGCATGACCTGAATATCAAATTTTTTCGGAATCTTTCCCATGGCAATATAACGGATTTTAACCCCTCTTTTATCTGCTGCAGCTAAATATTCACCCAAATGCCTGTTTGCTTTAGGAAACAGCCTGATATAGATCTCATCTTTTGCCTCTTTAATCATTTCCAGGGCTTTTTCCATGACATTCTCATATCCTGTGATGGTCCAGACAAATTCAAAATCATCCTTTTGGGATGCGTTTGAAATTTGATCTTCAAACGCCTCAATATTACCGTCGAAACTTCTTTTCAGCCTTCTGACAAGCTCATCCGAGGGCAGAGGCGCATACTGACCGGCGTTGACTTCAATCACATATCCTTTGGAAATCAGACTGCGCAGCACATCATAAATCCTTGATCTGGCAATCCCTGAAATCTTACTCAACTGGGAACCGTTAACTGGATGATTGCCCACAAGCGCCATATAACACGCCGCCTCATATTGCGAGAAGCCAAGTTCTTTTAAATTTGAATATGTATCCATTCTTTCCTCCAAAACGTTGCTATCTTAATAGCAACATAAACCCAAATCTGAAAATTGTCAATATTTAAAAAATATCCCTTTGACACCGGGTTTTGAATCAGGTAAATATTTTAGAAAAATAGACATCTTTAAATTTACCCTAAAAAGGAGTGTATTCATGGCAGGTTTAAACAAAGTGATGTTGATTGGAAGGCTGGGAAGAGATCCTGAAATCAGGTATTCACAGCAAGGTCTGGCAGTGGTGAATTTCTCCATTGCTACCAGTGAACAATGGACAGATAAAAACACAGGCGATCGGCAGGAAAGAACGGAATGGCATAATATTGTGGTATTTGGCAAGCAGGCGGAAATCTGCGAAAAATACCTGTCAAAAGGCAGCCAGATTTACATTGAAGGAAGGCTTCAAACAACAAGCTATGAAAAAGACGGCCAAACCCATTATCCTACAAAAATTGTGGTAGCCAACTTCCAGTTCCTTGGTGGGAAACAGGATAATCAGGGCGGAGGCGGATATCAGGGTGGTGGTGGCAATCAGCAAGCCGATTCAGGATCCAACAATCAGTTCCAGGGCGCAACAAATCCAGGCATGACAGGCGGTCAGGAACCGATTCAAGACGATGATATACCCTTTTAATATCGAAAAAAATTAAAAGCCTCATTGGGTAAAGGTACTCCAAACCCTAATGAGGCTTTTTATTAAAAATTGTTTCGGTTAGCTGAGTGCTAGTTGTTCTTCCATGGAAATATCATGTTTCATTTCCTGAAGTGTTTTTTACTAGCCTTTTTAGAATGTTCATCAAAATGGCTTGATACACAAACTTTTTTTAATTTTTCAACATTGTTTTCCAACTCTTGCATTTCTGATTGTGGCAAATCTGAAATGCAACTATTATACAGTTGTGTCCGGTTAGG